>CALPMC020000024.1 GCA_943324565.2 Chitinophaga pinensis
CGATTTCCGCTTTTGGAGTTAATGCTGCAACAGAGTCGATAACAATTAAGTCAATAGCACCTGAACGAATCAAGTTGTCAGCGATTTCTAATGCTTGCTCACCATTGTCAGGTTGAGAGATTAATAGATTCGCTACATCAACACCTAATTTTTGTGCGTAAAATTGGTCGAAAGCGTGTTCTGCATCAATAAACGCTGCAATTCCACCACTTTTTTGAGCTTCCGCAATTGCATGAATTGCTAAAGTTGTTTTTCCTGATGATTCTGGTCCGTATATTTCAATTACACGTCCTTTAGGAAATCCGCCAACACCTAATGCGATGTCAAGAGAAATTGATCCTGTTGAAATAACATCTAATTTTTCTACTGGTGCATCTCCTAATTTCATAACGGAACCTTTACCGTATGCTTTGTCTAATTTCTCCATTGTTAATTGGAGTGCTTTTAATTTTTCAGCGTTTACTTCTTTTGCTGCGTTTGAATCTTTAGCGTCTTTTGCTGCCATATCGTTTGTTGTTGTGAGTGGTTAACTCGGGTTATTATTTGTTTTGGTTGTTGCAAATGTATAATGGTATGAACGTAATCTATTTATGTTCATCTATGAAATTCCAAATTCTTTTAAAATTTCTTCTACATGGTTTTTGGTATTTGGCTTTTCTATGATCGAAATTAATTTACCTTCTTCATTAAATAAGAAAGTGTTACGATGTATTCCATCATAAACTTTACCCATAAATTTTTTTGTACCCCAAACACCAAAAAGATTAATTACTTCTTTTGATTCATCGAGAATTAATGAGAAAGGTAGTTCATATTTACTTGAAAAGTTTTGGTGCGACTTAAGAGAATCAGCACTAACTCCTAAAATTTGTATTTCATTAGAAAGTAATGTTTCGTAGTTGTCACGAATGTTACAGGCTTGTGCAGTACATCCAGGTGTATTATCTTTTGGGTAAAAGTAAATTACTAGTTTTTTACCAATCAAGTCTTGAGAGACAATTGATTTTTCATTTTGGTCAGTTGAGCTGAAAGCTGGAAGTGTTGTTCCAATTTTTAATTTTTCCATAAAGTTTAAATAATAATCGTTTATTGGTTTAGTTTCTAATCAAAGGTAAAAACAATTTTCAATTATCAAACAAAAAATGAAAAAAATAGTTGATTATTTTTTTATTATTTTATTATTTTATAAACAAGTATAGACCAGTTTATGATTAAAAATAGTCCTCCAATAGGTGTGATAGGACCAATTAGAGATTTATTCAAATTAAATATACTAGCAATACTTAAAAAATAAATTGATCCGCTGAAAAGGATAATTCCAATAATAGAATAAAGCAAAAATCGATTTAGTGAAAATTTAAATTTGTCTGCATTAAGCCCAATTGTCAATAGTGCAATTGCTTGATAAAATTGATAGCGAATTCCAACTTCAAAAGAATTTAGCTGTTCAATTGTTAGGTATTTTTTCAAACCATGGGCTCCATATGCGCCTAAAATAATTGCTAGAATTAATAAAACTAATCCGCTAATTACAATTCTTTTGTCCATTATGCAAAGTTGTAAAAAAAGATATGAACTCAAAATCTTATCTTTGTTTTTTATGAAACGATTTTTGACCTTCTTTTTTTTGATTATACTATTTTCTTGTAATGTAGAAGATCAAAAATCAGTTGCACAAGATATCGATTATTACCAATTTCAGAAAATAGATTTAACTAAATTTGATATTCCTGCAAGTATTTATTTACCAGATGCAAGTGCTGGAATAGGAACTTCTTTTAAACCTTTGATTGAGCATGAAGTAGGGGACTACAAATGGAAAATTAAGGCCGGTCGTTATTTTATTTTGAATATTGAAGATTATGGTGATTTTAAATATTTATATGAAGAGAAAAAAAAGAAAATTATTTCTAACCGAGTTTATAAAACCAAAATATTGAAAGAAGAGGGGGGTATCCTCGTTTATCAGCAAACTTTAAAGGAAGATGTTGGTTTAAAAAAGAAAAATACTTTTCATATTTATTCGGTTGTAAAATTGGATGATGTATTTTATCAGATAATGAATAATGAATTTGGGAATAGCAGAAAAGAAATAGATTTTATGTTTAAATCAATTAAGTCAATAAAAAAAACGAATAGCAAATGGAATTAACTAGAGATGAGATTTTAAATGTTCTCGGAAACATAATCGAACCAGATTTAAAAAAAGATATTGTAAGTTTAAATTTAATTGAAGAGTTATCATTTTCTGAGAATGCAATTACGCTAACAGTTTCACTTTCAAATCCTGCTTTACATGCAAGAAAGAGAATGCAAGAAGCTGTTGAATTTAACTTAAAACGTTTTTTTGGTCAAGAAATACAAATTTTTTGCACTGTTAAAGGTTTAAACAACGAAGATAAAAAGGCCAGGAGAAAAGTACTTCCAGACGTAAAAAACATTGTTGCAATTGCTTCTGGAAAAGGAGGCGTTGGAAAATCTACAGTTACTGCGAATATTGCAGGTGGACTTTTAAAAGCCGGTTTTACAGTTGGTATTGTAGATGCCGATATTTATGGTCCTTCAATGCCGACTATGTTTGATGTAGTTAGCGAACGTCCAACGATGACGGAAATTGATGGTAAAAATTTAATTAACCCTGTTGAAAGTAATGGAGTTAAAATATTGTCAATTGGATTTTTTACAGATCAAGACAATGCGGTTGTTTGGCGCGGGCCTATGGCAGCAAAAGCCTTGACCCAAATGTTGACAGATGCTAATTGGGGAGCTTTAGATTATTTACTAATTGATTTACCTCCGGGAACAGGTGATATTCATTTATCTTTGGTACAAACTGTTCCACTTGATGGAGTTGTGATAGTAAGTACTCCTCAGGAAGTAGCTTTAGCTGATGCAAGAAGAGGTGTAAATATGTTTAAAATGGATACAATTAAAGTGCCTATTATTGGTATAGTTGAAAACATGGCCTATTTTACACCATTAGAATTACCTGATAATAAATATTATATTTTTGGTAGAGATGGTGCAAAAAATTTAGCTGAAGGAATGAACGTGCCCTTTTTAGGTGCAATTCCATTGGTGCAAAGTGTTTGCGAAGCTGGTGATTCTGGTAAACCTGCAGTTTTTCAAGAAAACACACCAATTGCTAAGGCATTTGAGGATTTAGTTAATACCTTTGTTCACCAATTAAATAGCGTAAAAGACTCAAGCAAATAAATATGGCAATTATTGATAAACAAGGTATTACAACTAAAGTAATGGAAGCTATGGAGCAATTACGCCCGTTTCTTCATGCTGATGGTGGCGATATGGAATTGGTAGAAATAACAGATGACGCGACAGTTAGAGTTCGTTTAATGGGTGCCTGCAGCGATTGTTCTATGAGTTTTATGACTTTAAAAGCAGGATTAGAAGATGCACTTAAATTAGTAGCACCAGAAGTTAGGGCTGTTGAATCTGTTTAATTATTTAAATGAAAATAAAATTAATCGTTGTTGGTAAATCTGCTTTTGACTTTGTAAAAGAAGGAGAAGTAGTTTATGAGAGCAGATTAGTACATTATTTACCCTTTGAGAAGATTGTTTTGCCGGATATTAAAAATCCAAAAAATTTCTCGAAGGATGAACTTAAGAAAAAAGAAGGAGAATTGATTTTATCAAAAGTGACCAGTCAAGGTTTCTTGGTATTAATGGATGAAAATGGTTCTTACTTTTCTTCTGTTAAGTTTTCTGAATGGTTAAATCAAAAGTTGAATGAAGGTACTCGTTCATTAGTTTTTGTTATTGGAGGAGCCTTTGGTTTTTCAAAAGAAGTTTATGAAAGATCAAATTACATAATTTCTTTGTCTAAAATGACTTTTTCACATCAACTAGTGAGAATTATTTTCTTAGAGCAATTATATAGAGCACAAACAATTTTGAAAGGTGAGCCTTATCATCATGACTAGTTAAAATTTAAATTTCTAAGTTTGATTTCAAATTACCTTACTGTTTTAGATATTATTCCTGCATTGCTGTGGTTTATAATACTTTCAGTATATGTCAATACCAAGGCATCTAAACTTGAGAATAAAGAATTAAGGCCATATTTCCTTAGAAATTTTTATATAAAAATTTTTTATGGTATTGCCTTTACATTAGTTTACTTAATTATTTACGGAGGTGGTGATACTATAGCATATTGGGATGGTGCAGCTGTATTAAATAAGTTGTTTTTTAAATCGCCAAGTTTATATTTTGAAGAAATTACAAGTGCACCAAGTTTTGAAACTGGATGGATTCATTATGATTCTGAAACAGGAGTTCCACCGGATTGGATTTACCGTGAGAGTGAAGGTTGGTTTATTTCGCAAATTACTTCAATTCTATCTTTTCTAACTTTTCGATCTCTCTTTGCTACCGTTATAATTTATTCTTATTTTGTATCAATTGCAACATGGAAAATATTTGAGTTAGTTACTAAGTTAAATCTTCATTCACTTCGGGTAGCAGCTTTGTGTATGTTGTATGTTCCATCAGTTGGGTTTTGGTGTTCAGGAATTTCTAAAGATACTCTAATTTATATTTCCATTCTTTATATTTTATATTATTTCCTTGACATTTTAATTCTTAAGAGTAAGGTTAAACTCAGACATGTTATTGGGATATTATTCTTTACGTTTCTTATGAGTCAAATTAGATCTTTTGCTTTAGCTGCAACATTTGCACCATTATTAGCTGCTTTTGGAACGCGTTTGACAAATAAATATTCAACAAATGCACTCGCGAAATTCTCCTTTAGAATACTATTCATTGGGGTAGGTGCATTTGGCTTTTTAACGTTTTTTTCATCAAGTTTTGTTACTGAATTAGCGCAAGAAGCATCTGTAATTCAAAGTGATTTTAAAAATAATGAATCATACTCTGGAAAAAAATATGATATTGGAGTAGTTGATGGTACACCAATAGGGATGATACGTTCATTTCCAATTTCTGCTTTTTATGGAATTTATAAACCTTTTATTTATGAATCCTTTTCTCCAACTTTGATTTTAAATGGTTTGGAAAGTTCTCTATTGTTGTTAATGACACTTAATTTCTTTTTTGGAGGTAATGTTTTCAAAAAGATAAAACGAATCAGATCGAATGAATTTTTAATCTTCGCTTTTGTTTTTGTGATTCTAATAGGATTCATGGCTGGATATACATCAGTACTTTATGGGGTATTAGTTCGTATTCGCGCACCTTTATTACCCTTCTTATTTCTTATCTTAACATCGAAACCGGAAGAAATTATTAAACCAGAGGAAAACTTACTACCAGAAAATAAATAACTTATGTGTGGAATAACAGGATTTATAGATTTTAAGAAAAACTCAAATACTGAGACGATTCTAAAAATGACAGCTTCTTTGCACCACAGAGGTCCAGATGCAAGCGGCATAGAAATATTGGAGGAAGATAAAGCTATAATAGGTTTAGGTCATGCACGTTTATCGATTATTGATTTAACTGAATCAGGGAAACAACCGATGCGCTTTAAAAATTATTGGATTTGTTTTAATGGTGAAGTTTATAATTTTGCTGAAATTAAAAAAGATTTGGTTGAATTAGGTCACACTTTTGTTGGTTCGTCCGATACAGAAGTTATTCTTCACGCTTATATTCAATGGGGAAAAGCTTGTTTAACTCGTTTTATTGGAATGTATGCGTTTCTAATTTATAATGTTGATTCTAAAGCTATTTTTTGTGTTCGCGATCGAGCAGGAATTAAACCTTTTTTCTACTATTGGAAAGATGGACTTTTCATGTTTGCATCGGAATTAAAAGCGTTTCATGAACATCCGAACTTTCAAAAGAAAATTAATCTTCAAGCCGTAAATGCGTTTATGCAATATGGAAATGTACCAACTCCACATTGTATTTTTAATGATTGCATCAAACTCAAGCCAGGTCATTTTATGGAGTTTAACCTTAATAATGCAGCTGAAGTTTTAAATTATTCTTTAGCAAATCAAAAGCAATATTGGAACGTTTACGATGCCTACAATAAGAAAAAGCTTAACATTTCTTTTGATGAAGCTAAAACAGAAACAGAGAAATTATTAAAATCAGCTTGTGATTATAGAATGGTTGCAGATGTTTCAGTTGGCGTATTTTTAAGTGGTGGTTATGATAGTGCATCTGTAACAGCATTACTCCAAAAAGACAGAACCGAAAAATTAAAAACGTTTACAATTGGAGTTCCAGATATTGGATTGAACGAAGCGCCTTATGCGAAAGATGTTGCTGCTTATTTAGGGACAGACCACACAGAAATTCACTGTACTCAGAAAGAAGCGATTGATTTAATCCCAGATTTACCATTTTTCTACGATGAGCCTTTTGCAGATAGTAGCGTAATTCCTACTACATTGGTTAGTAAGGCTGCTCGTAAACATGTAACAGTGGCTTTAAGCGCAGATGCTGGCGATGAGGTTTTTGCAGGTTACAATCGTTACGATTATTTATATCGTTTTGGGCCAAAAATTAATCGAATTCCATCTCCAGTTCGTAAATTAATGGCTGGAGCAATGGATGTAATTCCTTCAAATTCTTTGCCTATTTTAAGAAACAAATATAACTTTCACAATCGTTATGAGAAGCTGAAAGGAATTCTTAGAAATCCATCTCCAGAAAGTATAATGTTGAGTTTAAGTCAGCAATTCACAAATGATCAGTTGAATAAATTGATGAAAAATAGAGTGGATGAACTTGACACAGCTTACCATTCGAAAGAACTATTAAAGGAAAATTACACTCCACTAGCTTACATGATGGCAATTGACTACCAAACATATATGGTAGATGACATCTTGCAAAAGGTTGACAGAGCAACAATGACGGTTAGTTTAGAAGGAAGAGAGCCTTATTTAGATCACCGAATTATTGATTGGGCAGCACAATTACCAGATGATTTCAAGTATCATGAAGGTAGTAAAAAATATATTTTAAAAGAAATTACGCATCAATATGTTCCGAAAGAAATGATGGATCGTCCAAAAATGGGCTTTGCAATTCCTATCGCTTCTTGGCTTCAGAAGGACTTAAAAGATTTAGTTCTAACTTATATTAATGAAAAGCGAATTACTGAACAAGGTATTTTTAACTGGACACAGGTTCAAGCAATTTTGGATTCTTTCTATAATGGTAAAAAAGAATTAGATGTGAAACTATGGTATTTGTTAATGTTTCAAATGTGGCACGCAAGGTGGATGGAAAAATAAGCGTTTCATTTCGAAAATTTGAATTAATATTCAAAAACCCAAGTGGAACAAGCCGTGGTATACTAACAAAAAAGCCTTCTTGGTTTTTAGAAATTCAAAAGGGTTCTAAAAATGGAGTAGGGGAGTGTAGCATTATTGAAGGTTTATCGCCTGACTATGAAAATGATTCTCAATATGAATCTAAGCTAGAAATTGTAAGTAGTAAATTAGAGATAATTTTAAGAAAGAATGCCGTTTTTTTGGATTTTGATTATTCCACATATCGATTTTTAAATTTTGATTTACTTCAATTATTTGAGGAAATTATTGATTTTCCATCTATTGTTTTTGGAGTTGAGGTTGCACTTTTGGATTTTTTCTCAAAGGAAAAAGGAATTTTATTCAATAATTCATTTTCTAGAGGACAAAGTTCAATTCCTATTAATGGTTTAGTCTGGATGGGTTCAGAGGAATTTATGAAAGAACAAATTGAACAGAAACTAGCAGCTGGTTTTTCGACGATTAAAATGAAAGTTGGAGCGATTGATTTTCAAAAGGAGTTGAACCTATTAAAAGGTATTCGAAAACGCTATTCCAAAGAGGAAATTACCTTACGAGTAGACGCCAATGGTGCCTTTTCTTTTGAAGAAGTTAAAAATGTTTTACATGAATTAAAAGCGCTTGAAATTCATTCTATTGAACAACCACTTGCTGTAGGACAAATCGAAAACATGCGTTTACTTTGCTCTGAAAATATTCTTCCTGTTGCCTTGGATGAAGAAATGATTGGGATTAATTCACTTGAAGAGAAGGAACGTTTAATAGATAGTATTTCTCCCCAATTCATAATTCTGAAACCAAGCCTTCATGGCGGAATTTTTGGTTCTTTTGAATGGATTAAATTAGCAGAAGCTCGAAATATTGATTGGTGGATTACCTCCGCTTTAGAATCTTCAATTGGATTAAATGCTATTGCTCAATTCACAGGAGAATTTAATGTTTCGATTCCACAAGGATTGGGAACAGGTGGACTTTACACCAACAATCTTCTAACGGATTTAGTAATTGAAAATGGTTACTTGATCCGAAAAATCAATTAACGAGAAGCGAAATTACAAATCTCATCACATTGCTCGTAAATCATTTCATTCAAAATCAATTGAGCAGCTAATGCTAATTGCGTATAGTTTTGAGAGCCATTTCCAAATTTAGCTGCTTTGTTTTGCCACATATCTAGAATCAATTGTTGTGAACCTTCTTTCGGTTGAATTTTTGCCACAACTGCAGCTACATTTCCTGCACCAGCATGATAAACGTGTAATACGAAAAGACGAAACCATAAATCATTAACATTATAGACTACTTGGTGTCGATCAAGAATTTTCTTCGCTTCAGGAATACAGATTTTTTGAATCAAGCGAGCAGCGCCATAAGCACATCGATCAAAATCTTTACGTTCGTCAATATTGTCAGAAACAGTAAGTCCCATAGAACGTGCTACATCAGGCATAAGTTGGAAAGCACCATATGCCCCAGCTGACGATTTTTTTAATTGACCTGGACTTTCAATTAGTAAAATTGCTTGTGCATACCAAGGATCAACTCCCTGTTTTTCAAACGCTGCGACACCTTTTGAAATGGAAGGGTAAACGTCTTTAAATCGGTAAAAATCACTTTTACCAACAGTAACATTTACAAGTGATTCTTCTGGTAAATTGTGTTGTATTTTTAATGCAGCTTTGAATTCACTTTTTTCAATTTCAGTTTTTGCATTCCATACTTTATTTGATAATTTTAAAAGCACTTGACGTGTATTTCCAACATTTACAATACATGAATCGGGTGATAAAACCATGATTTGTTTCCAAAACTGTGTTTGGGCTAAAATATCCCAGCGATCTTTAAAAATATCTTCAGCATGCAATATTGTACTAACATTTTTTTCTTTTGTCACAACAATTTTTTGATCATTCCAATTGTTAAAAGGTTGAGAATTAACTGAATAGAATGTGAAGATTGAAATAAAGGTAATCAGAAGAGTTCGCATGTCATTTTGGTTTGGTTAAATGTAAGTATTTAGCGGAAAAATGAAAACTTGTTACAAGAATAATTTGCAACACACATTTGTGGATTAATTGTAATTTTGAAATATGAAATGGTTTGGTAAATTACTAGTTTTTCCTCTAATAGTCTTGGTTCGAATATACCAATACATAATTTCACCAATATTTCCAGCTACGTGTCGCTACACACCTACATGTTCTCATTACTCCGTTGAAGCACTAAAAGAATGGGGACCATTTAAAGGAACTTACATGTCTGTAAAGCGAATTGCTTCTTGTCATCCTCGTGGCGGATTTGGTTACGACCCTGTTCCCAAAAAAGAAGTTAAAAAATAAATTTCCAGCCTCTTTCTTCCCAAACAGAAATTTTATTGAGTAATTCAATTCTGTTTGTTGATGAATTAACTAATTCTTCAAATTGAATTTCATTTGAAATGGGCAGATTGTTCTTCAAGGATTTATCTTTAATTTTTTCAATAAAACAAAACCAAAGCCAAAGTAAACGAATGGATTCATTTTCAGAAATTGGAAAATCATCGGATTTCACACTTGCGTAAAAAATAATTTTGTTTCGAGCCCTTGTGAATAAGACATTTAAGCGCTTTTTACCATTTTGCTGATTTAGCGGACCAAAACGCATTTCAAATTTCCCATCTTCGTTTTTTCCATAACCTAAACTAATTAAAAGCAGATCACACTCGTCACCTTGCACTTGCTCTAATGTTTTAAAAAATGCTGTATCATTTTTAATTCGTTCTAACAGTAGTTCTTGATTTTTTGAATTTAACTTACTGAAAATTAAATTTAATTGAGACTCAGAAAAGGCGACAATACCGATTGTATCTGTCGAAAGCATGCGTTTTTCAATTTCAATTGCAACCTGAAGTGCTTCAATTTCATTTTGCCCTTCTTTATAAATCGCATTTTTTACATAGTTTAATTGAATCGGTTGCTCATTTAACAAATTGAATTTTGGATAAACGTTAAGTTTATTGTCGTAGAAGTAAGCATTTGAAAACTCAATTAAGTTTTTATTTTTACTGCGATAATGATTACTTAAGAAAACATTTTTAAAATAATAAGTCGCTTGATGAAGTAAATCAGTTTCATCAATTGAATTTTCTCCAAAATAACTTGATGGTCCCATTTGTTGTGGGTCGCCTGCAACAATGGCTTTCTTAGCGCGTTGCATTGCTCCTATGGCATGCGTTATTGGAATTCTACCAGCTTCATCAAAAATCACCAAGTCAAAAAGTTCCGTTTTCATTGGAAAACTCAAAGCCAATTTTGCTGGATTTGTTAACCAAATTGGTTTAAGAACAGAAATCCATAAATTAGCTTCTGATTCAATTAATTGTCTTAAAGTTAGATGATTTCGTTGTTTTGAAAACTCTTTTACCAAGATTGATTTTCCTATTTTTAGTTTCGATTTTAACTCTTTTTGTTCCTCTTTTAATTTAGAATTAGGAGTATTTATCAATTCGTGAAAAGTCCTAAATTTTTGAATCTGTTTTTTAATAATTAAATGACTGTGAATAGTAGCGTTTTCCTTTTCATTTGAAATTATGGCTTTACATTGATTATAAAATTCTGAAAATTCAAAGTTTCTAAAAACAGGATTTTCTAGAACAAAATTTCGCCACGTATTTGAGTAAACAATTTGTTTGTATTCTTCAAAATTATTAGCAAATTTTAAACTCTCTATTACATCTTTAGGAATTCCTTCTAAGTGTGTTTTTAAAGTAATTATTTCATCCAAATTTGAATTTAGTTTTTCAATCACCTCTTCTATTGAAATTGAAGAATTTGAATTTAAAAATGTCAAGAATTGTTGTTGTAAATTTTTTAAAGTTGAATGACTATTAAGTATTTCTTGAAGTTGAGTTTTATCAATTTCGACAAAGTCTTTCCATTCAACTAAATTTGTTGTTTTTATTAAGGTGTAAATGGTTTCAATCTCATTTGTATTTGCAATTTCGAGTTCTAAAAACTGCTGTTTTAACTTTTCAATTTCAAGATTTAATTCCAATGATTTTTGATAAAAATTTAATTGATCAATTGCATTCAAGTTAGGACTTCTCGTCCATTTTTTCCATCTGCTTTTCCAAAGGATTTTATCGAATATTTTTTTTGAATTCGCTTGGTTTCGCAACAAATCTATTTCATCAAATGATGGTGTTATTTTCCAATGATTTTCATGAATTTTTAAGCTTAGAAGCTTGTTGTTTAATGAGTTCCATTTTTTTCTTAACGAAAGAAATTTCTTTGTGTTTTTGCTTAAAATAGAACTATATTTTTTATAAACTGTAGAGTTTAGATTTTGAAAAGTAATCGCTCTTTTAATTAATAATTCTAAATCAGAAATTTGTGTTATTAGGAATGTTTTTTTTAGTTTATGAATGGTCTCAAAGCTGGATTTTATTCCTTCAATTATTTCATCATTTGTTAAGTTAAAAACCGAGTAACTTAAGTTTTTCAATAAGCTAAAATCACTTTCTGAAAGTTGTTGTAAAGTGGATTCAAAAGAATTAAATTCATATAAAGTTGGGATATTTTGAATAAAATTCCTTTTTAAATCCATAGTGAATTTAGGAAATGACTTAAAAAAACTCGCTAATGAAATACCACCAATTGCATCTGTTTTTTGAAATCCAGTAATTATTTCATTGATTTTAAATTTGTGTTTTGGGTCTTCTATTATGTTTTTTTGTTTTTCAAATGGATAATTTTCAAATTGAATCCAAGTTTCTTTCAGATTAGAATATATTTCCTGATTATTATTACTAGAAGTTGTAAAAATTGAGATTAAGTCTAGGTTTTTTTCTTTCAATTTTGTTAAAACAACTTCCAAGGCAGCTTTTTTCTCAGATACAACAAGAATCGATTTATCTAATTCTAAAAATTTAAATAATGTATTTGAAATAGTTTGGGATTTTCCTGTTCCTGGTGGACCTTGAATGATTAATGACTCACTTTTGATTAATTCTGTTACTTTTTCTTGGTCTTCATCGCTATCGAAAAGGGTATTTTGAGATAAATTATCAAATTGATAGTTGGAAGTTAATTCACCAAAAAGATGTTTTAATGGATTAGAAAATCTATCCGAATTGATAATGTTGTTTAATTCATAAAGAAATCGATGTCGATAAGGATGAAAGTTGCCGATATGTGTCTCGTTTTCTAAAAAAGAATCTTTAAGGTTATTTTTTAAAAAGAAAAGACAATCTTCAACAGAACTAAGCTCTTTGCCAAAATACTCTTTAAGATAAAACAGCAAAAATGGATTCATTTCAAATGCTTCATCTTCGGGCTCAAATCGAACTATTTCATTGGTTTTGTCTTCATAAAAATGACAACTTTTTATAAAGACTGGAGTGTTAATAATTTTGTAACGATAGTTTAATTTTACAATTCCTTGAATCAAGCAAAGTGAATTTAATCCTGATTCTTTTTCGAAAAAAATAGCTTCTTTGAGTATAGATTTTACTTCCTGTTTTTTGAAAATTAAAGTTTGTTCGGCTTGTATCGCTTTTGTGGCTTTAAAATTCACCAAATAATCATCAATTGAAAATTGATAAAACTTCTTTTTGAACTCCTCTAACTTTTGATTTAAAACCATTTGAATCGGTAAATTTAACTACTATTTTTAAATCAAAAAAAATGAGGCAACGCAACCGAACTTTGTGCGTCAATCCTTTGAAGATAAGATAAAAAGTGTATTTTTACGCTTGTAACTTGATGATAGTTATGTATCTTAAAAAGATACTGCAGTTAAACAAGATAAATTTAAGGAGATGAGAGTGGATTTTTCAATAATGAAAATCAGAAGTTTAGGGATAATGCTTTTGATTGTTTTGAGTTCATTTGTGAGTTTTTCGCAATTGGATGCGACGTTTTCTAGTCCTGATGCTACGCAATGTCCAGAGAACTTATTTACGCTCAATGCAACGAATACTACTTATGGTAATTCGAATTATACTTGGTTAATTACAGGCCCATCCTCTTTTTCCCAAACATATTCTGGAAGTTCTGTTGCAGTATATCTAACCGTTTCAGGTCTGTATACTGTTAAGTTAACTGTAACAGACGGTGTCACTTCAACTACAAATACCCAAAATAATTTTATTCAAGTTTACACTAAACCAACTATTTCTTATTCTGTTACACCAACAACTGGCTGTGCTCCTTTGGTTGTTTCTTTTAATGGTACTTGTACTCCAGGAAGTGGAACTTTAGGTTCTTTTGCAGCCAACGCCGGAGATGGAACAGCCTACGCAACAGAGGATTTTTCGCATACTTTTACGAGTGGAGGATCATTCACACCAAGTGTTACAGTTACTAATTCCTTTGGATGTAACATTACAGGTAATTTAACACCAGTAACCGTTACAGCTTCTCCAAGTTTAACAAGTCCGCTCAATCCAAATTCAATTTGTAGTGGTTCAACGTTTAATTACACACCAACCAGTACTATTGCTGGAACGACTTATTCGTGGGTAAGAACCTTGCCGTCAGGTGTAACAGCTTCAGGTTCAAGTACAAGTACAGGAACAACAGGTGTGATTAGCCAAACTTTAACTTCTGCAACAACTCAACAAGTAACATATGCTATGACTGTAACAGCAAATGGCTGTTCAAGAACCCAAAATGTGGTTGTTACCGTCAGAGCTTTACCTACGGTTTCAATTACACAAGGAGCAACATTAGCTATTTGTACAAGTCAGACTGGTACTTTAACAGCTGCTGGTTTGCCATCAGGTGGAACTTATTTGTGGTCAACAGCAGCAACAACCGCTTCTATCAATGTTACAACGGCGGGTGCGCGATCTGTAACCTATTCAGATGGTACTTGTTCAAGTGCAGCTGCAACTTCAACAGTTTCTATAACTACTCCTCCAACAATTTCTGGTTTTACAAGAACTGAAACTTCAGGAACCACTCCCAATGACGGTTCTATTTGTCCTGGGGCATCAGCAACTATTTCAGCGACAGTATCTGCAACTGGAGGAACTTATTTGTGGTCAACAGGTGCAACAACTTCTACAATTTCTGTTACTCCGCCAATAACTTCAGCTTATACTTTAACTTATACTTTAGGTTGTGCAACCAATAATTCTACTCAAATTACTGTTTTAGGTTTACCGACACCAAGTTTTACACCTTTAACATCTAATTTTTGTGCACCACCTATAACAACAACATTTACAAATACTTCAACAAACGCTGCTGGCGGAGTTGTATGGAGTTTTTCAAGTGGTAATGGTACGCCAAGTTCCTCAACTTCAAGTACTCCAAGTGTTACTTATAATCAATCAGGAAGTTGGTCTGTTTCATTAACAGCTACAAGTGCAGCTGGTTGTTCCAAAACAACTGTATTTCAAAATGCTATTAATATTGGTTCTGGTGCTCCACCAACTTCTCTTTTTACTGCAACAACGCCGTTAACTCAATGTTACTCTTCAATTGCTGCTCCTTCTAATGCTGTTGCCAATAATAGCGTTTGTTTTCAGTACACAGGTTCTGGAGCTGATACAATTCAATGGAATTGGGGCGATGGTTCTTTGTCGGACAATAGAGATGAAGTTGGAACTTCTTGTCATACCTATGAAGCTGTCGGAACCTATTCTGTTGTCGCTACTCCTTACACAACTGTAGGAAGTCAATTAGGTTGTCAAGGAACACCAATAAGTTTCACAGTTGTCATTAATGGTCCTAAAGCTGATTATTCTGTTAGTACAATAGATTGCGATAATCAAAGAACACGTACATTTACAAGTACTTCTACTGGAACAACTGCAAGCGCAACTTATGTATGGGATTTTGGAGATACAGGGTCAGGTGTAAATAATACATCGTCTTTACAAACTGTTGCTCATACCTTTACACAAACTCAAACAGCTGGTTATTCAGTAAAATTGACAGTAACGGATGCTTCAACTGGTTGCCCCGCCTCAGCAATTACAACTAGTGTTTTTGCTTATCCTAATAACACGGCAGCATTTCAATCCTACAATAATACCTCTGCAACTCGAGCAGTCACAACTGAAGTTTGTATAAATGGTTCTTTATCTTTTTATAACGAAACACCATCACCCCAATTAGCAACTCAAGCAGCCCATACAGTTTGGAATATTAATAACACGAATGCAACATGGTCAACTGTAACCGCAGTGCGTGGAAATCCAAATACTTACAGTTTCTTAGAAACTGGAGCGACTTCTAATTTTGACATTAGTTGGGTTCCAGGTACCTATTCTGTTTCTATGAGAAATAGACGAGATAATCCTGTGAATAATCAATGTTTACAGATCTTAACTAAAACTAATTACATTAAAGTTCATGGTATAACCGGAACATTCACTGTTGCAGATACCGTTTGTGCAAATGCCAGTATGTCTGTAAATAGTAGTTCAATGTCTGCACCAGTTACTTCTATAGCAAGTAGAGTTTGGGATTGGGGTGATGGTACTGCTAATACAACTGGAAATGTTGTCAGCCCCACACATACTTACACAAATGCTGGTACTTATACAATTAAATTAACCGCAACCGATCAATTTGGTTGTTCGAAAATACTAACAAAACAAGTAATCGTTAGAAAACCTTTAGCTAGTTTTTCAGTAGATAGAAATTTTATTTGTCCAGGACAGACAGTAACTGTTACCAACAATTCATCAGGTCTAGGCTTGACATCTTATGCATGGGCAGCACCAACAGCAACACCAGCAACAGCAACTGGTATAAGTCCTGCTCCATTTACATTCGCTACAGCTGGAAGTAGAACTATTAAATTAACTGTAACTGATAATTTAGGTTGTATAAAAGATTCAACAATAGCAATTACAGTTCAAAATCCTGTTCCTTCTGCAACAGCTTCACCTAGTGCGGTTTCTTGTTTTAACCCACCAACTTCAGTTGTATTTACAAATACTTCAACCAATAACGTTGACAATACTACTGCTGTTTGGAATTTTAATGCTACACCTTCAGTTGCAGGTAATGGTGTAAGCCCAACTACATCAACTAACTGGGAACCTAGTGCTACGTATTCTTTGCCAGGAACCTATATTGTAACCTTGCAAGTAGGTTCTTTAACAGGATGTACATCTGCTGTTACGCAAGTTGCAACAGTAACAATCGGTGGACCTTCAGGTACGGTTAATGTTACAAATACAAACTTAACAGGATGTTCATGTTATACTGCGAATATGACAGTTACAACAGCAAATGTTACAGAAGCACGATTACTTTATGGTGATGGTCAGTTCTTGGTGTTAACACCAAACACAACCCAAACCGTATCTTATTCTTATTGTAATACGGGTTCAACTACTATCACAAGAACTCCATCTTTATATATTTCAAATGGAACTTGTAATGGATTTATTTCAGCAACACAAACAATAAATATTAAACCAACGCCAACAGTTAATGCGATATCAAATCAATTAAAATGTGCAGGAGTTAATTCAGATGCAGTTACATTTACAGGGAATGTACCTGGGGCAACTTATACTTGGTCAAGAACAAATACAAATATCAGTGCTTCAACCCTTGCACTTTCAGGAACAGGTGATATCCCTTCATTTATAACTGACAATACAACATTAACATCTGTAAGTTCAGTATTTACCGTAACACCTACTTACGATGGATGTACAGGTTCCCCAACAAACTTTACTATTACGGTTGGACCTCGACCAGTTTCTACTGTGAGTACAACCTCTGTTTGTGTTGGAGGAACTGTTACAACAAATCCAAGTACTGGTGGAACATGGACAAGTACAATTACTTCAGCAGCCTCTATAACTACTTCTGGAATAGTTAGTGTTGGAACACCATCCACAACACTAACAACCATTTTAAGATACACTGAAACTACTTCAGGTTGTTTTAGAGATCATTCCTTAACTGTAAATCCGAAACCAACTGTAACTGCTGCTTCATCTGTTTGTATCGGAAGTACTATAAATCTCTCTCCAAGTACTTTGGGAACTTGGGTAAGTAGCAATACAGCTGTAGCCACTATAGTTTCGGGAACAGGTGTTGTTACAGGAGTTTCTTCAGGTGCAGCAAATTTTACTTATACAATAACAGCAACTGGATGTACTAATACAACTTCAAACGTTACTGTAAATTCTTTACCTGTTGTAACATTAAGCCCAACTACAATCTGTCAAGGAGAGGGAGCAACTTCAACACCAATAACGGGAGGTACATGGGCAGTTGTTGCAGGAACAGGTGTTTCAATAACTAATGGAGGTGTAATTACAACAACAACATCGGCAACCGGTCCAGCAACATTTGAGTTTACCCAAACATCAACAGCGTGTAAAGCTACGACTGGTTCTTTAACTATAAATCCATTACCAACATTAACTGCTCCTACTTCAGTTTGTATGGGTTCGACAGGTGCTTTAACTCCGACTTCTTTGGGTACTTGGACAAGCAGTAATACGGCTGTTGCTACCGTAACAAATGCAGGTGTAATTACACCTGTATCTGCCGGAACAGTAACTTTCACTTACATTTTAACAGCAACTGGTTGTAGTAAAACTACTTCATCAGTAACAATCAATAGTTTACCTACTGTTACTTCAGGATCTTCCGTTTGTATTGGTTCTACGATGTCACCAAGTTTAACTCCAAATTCTGGAGGAACTTGGACTTCAAGCAACACTTCTCGCGCAACAGTAGTAGCTGCTACTGGAGTTGTTACAGGTGTTTCTGCTGGAACAGTAACATTTACGTACACTCAAACATCTACAGGATGTAGCAGAACAACATCAAATGTTACTGTAAATGCCTTACCAACGGTAACTGCTGCCTCTACTTCAATTTGTATTGGTGGCACAACAAATTTAACTCCAATAACAGGTGGGACATGGGCTTCTGGTACTACCGCTGTAGCCTCTGTTGATAATGCTGGTTTAGTTACAGGTTTAACAGCAGGTACTTCCATAATGACTTTTACAAATTCAACTACAGGTTGTTCAAAAGCGACAAGTGCTATTACAGTGAATGCTTTACCAACTTTTGGAACGACTAAAACTGACCCAACTGTTTGTAATGCCACAAATGGTACTGTTACTTTAACAGGTTTAACAGCAAGTACAAGTTATCGTTATACCTATGTTTTAAACGGAAACACAACTGGACCAACAACAGTTACAAGTTCTCCAACTGGACAAATTGTTGTATCTAATTTAGGTGCTGGAACTTATACCTTTACTGTTACATTGGTAAGTTCTAGTTGTACTTCTGCTCCTCAAAATATCAGTTTAGTAAATCCAAACGCTCCAGATATAAATGATATAGCTGATCAATTATTGTGTGGAACAACTTATACATTACCAACAATTACTGGTACTAATTTACCAGGCAATCAAGTTTATTCATCGCAGCCTGGAGGCTTTGGAACAGTTTACCCAGTTGGTACAGTAATTTCATCTACCACAACTATTTATATTTGGACAAGAACCCCAACAACAGGTGGATGTTCTGATCAAGAAAGTTTTACAGTTACTATAAATTCTAATCCTGTAGTTACTGCTCCAACATCTGTTTGTGTGGGTGGAACAGGTCCATTAACACCAACAACAGGTGTAACATGGACAAGTAGTAATACTAGTATAGCTACGGTTACAAGTGGCGGAGTAATTACCGGTGTTGCTGCAGGAAGTGTTACATTTACTTGTGTTGACAATACAACAACTTGTTCTACAATTACACCTACAGTTACTATTGTTGCAAAACCAACTTTATCAGCAGCGTCGTTTGTTTGTGTGAATGGAACAATCAACATTACTCCTGCAACAAGCGGTACTTGGTCAAGTAGTGATAATACAATGGCAACAGTTACTTCGGCAGGACTTGTAACTGGGAAGGTTCCCGGAACTGTACAGTTTACTTTTACAAGCACAACAACAGGTTGTTCTAACACAACTTCTGATGTAACTGTAAGACCTCAACCTATTCTTACTTCACCAGCTTCTGTTTGCATGGGAAGTACAGGTTTACTTTCACCAACAAGTGGTGGTACATGGACTTCATTAGCAATAGGAACTGCAACAGTTACAAATGTTGGTGTGATTACTCCAGTAGCTCCTGGAAATGTTACTTTTAGATTTTTAGAAACATCTTCAGGCTGTTCTGATACAACTTCAAACGTTATAATTAATGCATTACCAGTTTTAGGTGGATCTACTCAAGTGTGTGTAGGTGCAAATATTAATTTAACACCTTCAACAGGTGGAATTTGGTCTGGAGGTTCTGGAGGAAACTCAATTGCAACAATTTCTCCAAGTGGAGTTGTAAATGGTGGATCAGTTGGAACAACTACATTTGTTTTCACAAGTACAGCGACAGGGTGTTCTAAAACATCATCAACCATTACAGTTAATCCAATTCCAACTGTGGCCGGACCTTCACAAGTATGTGTTGGTTCTACTACTGTTAATTTTACAGGTGGAACTGGTTTTACTTGGTCAAGTAATAACACAACAATTGCAACAGTAAATCAAAATACTGGAATAGTTACAGGGGTTGCTGCTGGAACTACTTATTTGATAAATACTAATCCATTCACAGGTTGTTTTGCAAATTCTCAACCAATAACGGTAAATGCCTTACCTGTTGTTACAGCTCCTGCATCAGTATGTGTTGGTAGTACTGTCCCTCTTTCTCCAACCACTGGCGGAACATGGGTTTCAAGCGACATTTCAAAAGCAACCGTTTCAAGTGCGGGTGTTGTTGAAGGTGTTGCTGCAGGAAGTTTAACTTTTACCTTTACTGAAGCTCTTACAGGATGCTCAAAAACAACAACTTCTTTAACTGTAATTGCGAACCCAATAATTACACTTTCAAGAACAAACCCAACTGTTTGTAATGGAACAGATGGTACAATTAGAATCAGTGGACTTACTGCTAATACAAGTTTCCAATATAGTTATACAGGACCAACATCAGCTGGTCCAATAACTGCAACAACAAATGCTTCAGGTCAAATTACAATTTCAGGTTTAGGTGCTGGAACCTATACAGTTACTGCAACTAATCCTGTTACAACTTGTAAATCCGCTGAAGTAATTATTACTTTAACAAATCCAAATTCACCAAATGTAACTGTTATTGCAGATCAAACGCTTTGCGGAACAACTTATACTTTACCTGCTATCACAGGTTCTAACCTTACCAATGCACAATATTGGACTGCTACAGGTGGAACAGGTACTGTTCTTCCTGTTGGAACAGTTATTTCTACAATTGGAACTACTTCTGTTTGTATGTATTCAGCAACACCCGGTGGGTGTTCAGATGAAGAATGTTTTACTGTAACTATAAATCCTTTACCAGTTGTTTCTGTACCAGCAAATGTTTGTCAAGGTCAAACCGTTACTGCAACGCCAACAACAGGTGGTTCATGGGCAGTTTTTTCAGGGCCAACTTTTGTTTCAGTTGATAACACCGGTCTCGTTACAGGTTTATTGCCAGGAACTTCAATTCTAAGATTTACGGATGCAACAACAAACTGTTCAAGTAATACAACATCTATTACAGTAAAAGCGGTTCAAACAGTTGATGCTGGACCTGCTCAAACAGTTTGTTCCAATTCACCAGTTACCCTTGCAGGTACAAGAGGAGGTAGCGCAACTGCTTCAGTTTGGTCAGGGGGAACAGGTTTTTCAAGTACTTCTTCATTAACACCTACTTACACCTTAGGTTTAGGAGATGTAGGTACAGTTTCATTAACATTAACAGCAGTTGACCCAACAGGTATCTGTCCAGATGTTTCTGATCAAGTAATTATTACAATAGATCAAGCACCTGTGGTAAGTGCAGGTTTAGGTCAAACTATTTGTTCTAATTCAACGGTTACTCTAGGAGGAACATTGGGCGGTGTAGCTTCCAATCCAACTTGGTCAGTTACAGGCGGTGGCACAGCAGGACCTTTTGACAATGTCAATTCTTTAAATGCAATTTACACCCCTAGTTCAGCAAATATTACAAGTGGATTTGTTACATTAACATTAACAACTTCTGATCCAGCTGGTCCTTGTACAGCTGTATCAAGTAATGTATCAATAACAATAAATCCGGCTGCAACAGTTAGTGCAGGATCTGATTTTGTATCTTGTAAAGGTTCCCCAATTCAGCTTACTGGTGTAATTGGAGGTTCAGCAACCTCTGCAACTTGGTCAGGTGGTAATGGAACCTACTCACCTGATGCAAATACATTAACTGGTACTTACATGCCAACGGATCAAGAGTTTATTGATAATACAGTAACTTTAACATTAACCACAAATGACCCTGTTGGTCCTTGTCCTGATGTAAATATAAATGTGACAATTACCTTTGCTAATCCAGCAACTTCGACAGTAAGTCCAGATTTAACAATTTGTGAAGGAGAATCAGTTAACGTTTCTGGAAGTTTTGGTGGTGCTGCAAGTTCAGCAAGTTGGGTCTATGTTATTGAGAATTCTTCAACACCAGGAATTATTTTACCAAACGCAAACTCAGCTGCAATCTCATATCAACCGAGTGCTTCAGATATCACAAACGGTCGTGCAAGATTAATTTACCGAACAAATAATCCGGCAGGTCCATGTAATGCTGTAGACGATACTTTAACAATAACAATTAATCGTACGCCATTCTTGTTGAATAATAATACAGCAATAGGTTGTACAGGTAATCCAATCAACTTACAATTAGTTGTTGGTGGTGGATTATCGGCTGATTTCTCATGGTTTGCAAATAATAACCCTAATGTAACCGGAGAATCTAGTGGTGTTCAAACCACATCTTTAATTTCTGATGTTTTGACTTTAAATTCTGGAATTACAACAAACCAAACGGTATTATATACGGTAACTCCAACGATTTTAGCCTCAGGTTGTGTAGGAACGCCATTACAAATTAGCCTTACTGTTGTGCCTCGACCAACAATATCAAATGTTATAGATCAGTTATTATGTGCTAACACAGCAACTCAAGCAACGAACTGGCAAACAAATATTGCCGGAGGAGGTTATTCTTGGGTATATACAAATTTTGATACAAATCCAAACAATACAACTAATGTTGGAGGTATTGCATCTTCTGGGAATGGTCAAATACCTTCTTTTATTGCAACAAATTACTCGGGAGTAACTCAAACAGCAATTTTAAAAGTTATTCCTCTAAATGCAGGTTGTGCCGGGGTTGCTGACACAATGCTTATAACAGTTTTACCTATTTCAACGGTTGCAGATCCTGCAGATCAAATATTGTGTGCTAACAAATTAACCAATACAGTAACATTTACAGGAAGTAATCCTTCTACTGTTTATAATTGGGTAAATACGAATACAACTATTGGTTTATCTTCTAGTGGTGTTGGGAATATTGAATCTTTTGCAGTACAAAATTCAGGAACAACAACTGTTACATCTACAATAACTGTTACTCCTTCATTAAATGGTTGTATTGGAGTACCTATGACATTTGCCATTCAAGTCAAACCAGTTCCAGTTATGCAAGCAATAGCTGACCAAACAATTTGTGTTGGTAATACAACTGCCTCAGTTGTATTTAATGCTGTGCCCTCAGGAACAACCTACACTTGGAATAATAATAACACTAGTCCAACGATGAATCTTGGTTTGGGTGCTTCTGGATCCTCAAGCATTATTGCTTCTTTTATTGGAAATAATATTGATAATGTAGTACATACACATTTCATTTCAGTTACTCCGAGATTTAATGGTTGTGCGGGAGATTCAGTTATGTTTGCTATTAATGTAAACCCAGTTTTACAAGTGAATCCAATTTTCTCCCCAATACATTGTGCAGGTGAAACAAATCCAGGAGTTATTTTCTCAGGTAATGTTCAAGGAGTTACTTATTTTTGGAATCATGATAATACAGGAATTGGGCTTTCAACTTCATCAAGTTCTGGTAATATTTTACCTTTTATAACAACCGCAGGAACCGGTGGAAATTTAACCCAAGTTGCTACATTTAATGTTACTCCTGTATTGCCAGGTTGTCAAGGGATATCATCTACGTTTACAATTACTGTAAAACCAATACCAACTGTTGATGTAAATCCTCAATTTCAATCTGTATGTCATAATCAAATGACAGTACCGGTTGTTTTCACTGGAAATATTCAACAAACAACCTATTCTTGGTCACAAACAAATGTATCAATAATGCCAGCAAATTATGTTAATCCGGGTAATGGAATAGGAAATATATTATCTTTTCCAGGACAAAATACAGGTTTAATTACACAAACATCTGTAATTACGGTAATACCATCATTCAATAGTTGTATAGGAAGCCCTAAAGAATTTACTATTACAGTTGAGCCAATTCCAACTGTGTCAAATATTTTAGACCAAACAATGTGTGCTGGCGTTCCAACAACACCAGTAACTTTTACAGGTAGTTTAGGAAATACAGCAAATTATGATTGGGTAACTACCAACACTTCAATTAATCCAGCAAATGGACCATTGACAGCAACCGGATCTGGGGATATTCCATCTTTTGTACCTGTTAATGTAGGTTGGGTTCCTCAAATTGATTCAGTTATTTGTACTCCTAAATTCAATGGTTGTTCAGGTATTCCAAGAGCATTTGCAATTACTGTTAAACCAATACCAACAGCTGTTCAAGTTCCAAATCAATCTTTATGTGCTGGAGCAACTACAAATCTTGTTTCTTTCACTGGAAATATGGCTAATAATGCACAGGATACTACAAATTATGTTTGGACAAATAACAATACAGCAATTGGTTTAGCAAGTTCAGGTTTAGGAAACATAGTTCCATTTGTAACTTCTGGAACGGCAAATGCTTTAGTTAATGCTGGAATTACCGTTACTCCAACTATTAATGGTTGTACAGGAACATCAATGAATTTCACTATCACAACAGTAGATCCGATTCCATTAGTTGATCAGCCTTCAAGTCAAACTTGGTGTGCTGGTAAACCAACAAATGCAGTGTTTTTTACTGGTCAGAATCCTACTACAAGTTTTATTTGGACTAATTCTAATACCTCAATTGGTTTAGCCTCAAGTGGGGTTGCTACAATGGCAAATGGAAATGGAATAGCTTCATTTACAACATTACCTCCAGGATTAACAAGTCAATCTGGAACTATTACCGTAACCCCTGAATATTTTGGATGTTTGGGTTCTCCAAAAACATTTACCATTAATGTAAAACCTGTTCCAAATGTATTTATTACACCTCAAAATCAAATGATATGTGCTTCAGGTACGACACAAACCATTCAATTTACAGGTGTTTTAACGGGAACAAGTTATGATTGGACAGTTGATAATTCTTCGATTAATCCAAATAACTGGAATGTAACACCTTATGGAAATGGTGATGTGCAAGCATTTCCAGCAGTTAATTCAACTCCGACTGTTCAAACAGCCACTATAATTTGTACTCCATCATTCAACGGTTGTATTGGTGACACAGCTATGGCGATTATCAACGTAAATCCAATTTCATCGGTTGTTTTACCAAGTTTGAACTATGCTTATTGCCAGGGTGATGTTGTACCTCAAAATTGTTTTGTAGGTAATAATCCGAGTACAACTTATCTATGGTCAAATAGCAATACAGCAATTGGTTTGCCAAGTTCAGGTACTGGATGTATACCATCATTTAGTGCCTTGAATTCAAGTTTGGCTAACGACTCTGGTCAAATAATAATCATACCTACTATAAACGGATGTGCTGGTATTCCTGATACATTTATGATTGTAACAAAACCAATTCCTAATGTATATGCAGTTCCAGATATAAACATTTGTGCTGGAGTTACTGTTCCAACCATCACTTTCCAAGGTGATATGACAAGTACAACAACATTTAATTGGGATGGAAATACTAATATTGGTTTAAATCCAAATAATGGAACGAACACAATTCCTTCATTTGTTGGCGTTAATACTTCTCAAATAATTTTAGTAGATTCAATTATTAATAGACCTGAACGTCAAGGCTGTTATGGTGCAAGGGATACACTTTTAATTAGTGTTAACCCAATTTCACAATTAACAATTATAGATTCTGTATACGCTTGTAATGGAGATTTAGTTCCTCAAATAGTAATCAATGGAACTAGCTCCTCAGCAATTTATTCTTGGTCAAATGATAATACTTCAATTGGATTATCGGCTAGTGGTATTTCAACCACAGCACCTTTTGGAATACCATCTTTTACCGCTACTAATCTTACTCCAGTAATTCAATATGCTCAAGTAATTGTAACACCATTGGTAAATAACTGTCCTGGTGTGAAGGATACATTAAATTTTGCCATCAAACCTACACCAACTGTTAATGCTGTTGCAAGCCAATCATTATGTGCCGGAACTACTTCAACTCCAATTCCTTTTAGTGGAAATGTTGCCAATACTGTTTTTAATTGGTCCCACAATAATGCAGCTGTAGGTTTAGTTCCAACATCAGGAATAGGAAATATACCTTCTTTTGATGGTGGTGCTAACTTGTATCCAAATGGTGATATTGTTGCTTCTGTAACTGTTACCCCTACAAAAGAAGGATGTTCAGGTTTGCCAATTAATTTTACAATTACAGATCACGCTTTACCTGTTATTAATGCTGGACTAGATACAATCCTTTGTCTTGGACAGTTTATAACACCTTTAGGTTCTGGATGGAGTAATGCTGGACTTTCCTTTGGGTTCCAATGGTCTGCTAACCCATCAAATGCAAATAATACAACTCCATTAAATGGTCAACCATACTATCCCGATGCAACAACTACTTTATCCGTTATTGGAACAGATATGAACCTATGTCAGAATATGGATACGTTGTTAGTTACTTATTTACAAGTTGCAGCGCCACAAGTATTTGCAGGAATAGATACAGCACTTTGTTTTGGCGAAAGTATTACACTTACAGCAGTTCATGATGGTGATTTACTTGTTTGGGATAATAATGTTTTGGATGGGGTAGAATTTACACCAGTTGTTACAGATAGTTATATTGCAACAGCTTCTCATGTTAATGGATGTTATTCAAAAGATACGATAGTTGTAACTGTGAATTCTCTACCTATAATTACAGCAAACGCTTCTGATGATTTCATTTGTGATGGAGATAGCACAATCCTTTGGGGAGATGGAGCAGGAATTGGAGCAGTTTATTCTTGGGATAATAACGTAATTGATAGCGTTGGTTTTGTTCCGTTAACAACGAATACTTATGAGGTTATAGGAACAGATATTAATGGATGTAAAGACACCGCAGACATCGTTGTAACGGTAAATCCAAATCCTGTGGTATTGTTTTCTTCGAATGTTACATTTGGTGGATGTCTGCCTTTTACACCAACGTTCTACGATTTGAGTAGTCCAGCTTCGGGTACTTGTATTTGGGATTTTGGAGATGGAAACACTTCAAACCAATTAGATTCTGCAATTAACATTTATGATAACTATGGCTGTTATGATGTGACCTTAACAAGTACAACACCTGAAGGTTGTTCAACATCATTAACGCAGCAAGATTTTGTCTGTGTGAATGAAATAATTGCAGACTTTGAACCTGATACATTTGAACAACCAATTTCTAACCCATCTTTTGAGTTCAATAACACTTCTCAAAATGCGACAAGCTACCAATGGTTCTTTGGAGATTTACCCCCAAGTACCTCAACTAATGTTCATCCCAATCACACGTATGGTGAAATAGGATTATATTCGGTTACTTTAGTTGCTTCAGCTCAAGATGGTTGTACGGACACAGCGGTAATAGTAATCAAAGTAAGAGACGAGGTGATTGTTTATGTGCCAAATTCCTTCACACCTGACGACAATGGATTGAATGACATATTTTTGCCAGTTTTAACTGCAGGTTATGATAGAACAGAAGGATGGCAATTTAAAATCTATAACCGTTGGGGAGAGGAAATCTTCAATAGTGAAATAGTCGGAAATGGATGGGATGGTACTTACAAAGGCGAACCTGTTCAATTCGGAAGTTATACATGGTCTTTACGTTTCAAGGATTCTCAAAATAATAAAATCCATGACTTTACAGGTCATGTCAATTTAATTAGATAATGAAAATATTTTTAGTAGTTTTTTCTTTCGTTTTAACGGGTAGTTTGTTTTCACAAATTACCCTTAGCGGAAATGATTTTGCTAGTGCAAACGATACAATTAGAATTAGTCAAACGATGGATCCAGTAATTGATTACACATTAACTGGTTCTGGTTTTACATGGGATTTTAGTGGATTAACTCCAATAGCGCAATTTTTGAAATATTTTCAACCCATTTCGAATAGTACAATTTTGGTGCAAGTAGAATATGGTTTTACCGCTCCAACAGAATATAAAGCAACTTATTTTTTAGAATCAAGGGATATTCCAATTGATCAATTAAATCAGTTTTTACCTGCTGAATTATCTGATTTAAATCAATTTTCAAGAAAAACAAATGATTCAATTACTTCCTTAGGTTATTCAGTTTCAGTTAATGGTCAAGCTTTACCATTTAAGTCAGATACAATCGAAACACATTATAAATTTCCAACGAACTACGAAGATACTTTTTCAACACGTGGTTATACTTATATCGATTTAAATCCTGTTACAGATTTTAAACTAAAACAGTATCGTCAAAGAACAAGTGTGGTCGATGGTTTCGGAACTTTGACAACACCATTTGGAACTTTTGAAGTGTTACGAATTAAAAGTGTAATTAACGAATTAGATTCTGTTTATCAAACGTTCTTCGGTGCAGGTAGTTGGAATGCTTTACCTTTAACAGTAACTACTGAATACGAGTGGTGGGCACAAGGAAAAGATGAAGCAATGCTAAAAATTGTAGCTGTCGAAAACAACGGAACCTCTCAAATTCGTTCAATTGAATATCAAGATATTTACCTTGGTTTAGATGCAAGTACTGAAGCGAATACATTTGAATTTAATTTAGTTCCAAATCCAACGAATAATTTAATTTCAATCGAGTCTGATGTGGCTATTGAACAAATCAAAGTTATTGGTTTAGATGGTTCAATTGTTTTAAAACAAAACGCTAATAATGTTTCTAAAGCAGTAATTGAAATCTCAATGCTTAAATCAGGGGTTTATTTCGTAGAAGTTTCTTCTGGTAAATTTACCGCAACTCAAAAATTAATTAAGCTTTAATCTTACCTTTGTAAAAGGCAAATCAGTCTATCGCTGTCTGTCAATTGACGGAGAGAGGAAAGTCCGGGCAGTGTAGAGCATCGTACTTCCTAACGGGAAGGTCTTATTGGATCAATCTAATAGGAACAGAAAGTGCCGCAGAAAGGAAAACTACCTAGACAAGCTTGCTTCGTTTGGGAAAAGGTGAAAAGGTGAGGTAAGAGCTCACCGCCTCGTCAGTGATGAAGAGGGCATGGTAAACCTTACGAACTGAAAGACCAAATATACCGAGGCTTGAAAAAATCGAAAGATAATTTCTTAAAGGGTTGCTCGCCCAATCTCGGAGGGTAGGTTGATTGACTCTAATGGTGACGTTAGTGCTAGATAAATGATAGATAATAACGAGAATTCATTCTTGTTTGAAACAGAACCCGGCTTATGATTTGCCTTTTTTTATGATTGAGTTAGTTGAAGATTTAAGAAAACGTTTTCAAGTTCTAGGAGACAAAAATCAAGCAGTTAAGATGGCTGCTTATATGAAAAATATTGCTCCATTCTTAGGAGTTTCAAGCGTGCCACGAAAGACAATTTTTAGAGAATGGAAAGAAACTTTACCAAAAGACCTAAGTTATGATGAGCGTTGGGAATTAGTTTTTCTTTTGTGGGAACAAGAAGAACGTGAATTTCAATATGTTGCTGTTGATTGGGTCAATTCCTGGAACAAAAAAAAAATTCAAAAGGAAGATTTAAAAAACCTCCAATTAATCATTAAAAGTAAATCGTGGTGGGATACTGTTGATTTATTGGCTAGCAATTTCCTTAGTAATTTTATTATAAAATTTCCAGAATTAACTCTGGAAATTATTGAGAATTGGTCTGATACATCTGATTTTTGGTTACATCGATCTACTTTAATTTTTCAGTTAAAATACAAACAAAAAACAAATTTAGTTTTATTGTCCAATCAGATTTCTCGCTTTAAATCAAATAAAGAATTCTTTATTCAAAAAGCAATTGGTTGGGCTTTAAGAGATATTTCCAAATGGAATCCAGTATGGGTAAAAAATGAAGTGGAAAAACAGGAATTAATAGGTCTAGCTAAAAGGGAAGCTTATAAGTATTTATCTTGCTAAATGAATAAATTGCTGACCTTCTATTTTTAAATCGTTGAAGTCAGTAATCAAAAACTTGATAAAGTAAACTCCATCCAGACATTCTTTACCATTTGACGTACCATCCCAAAGTGGACTCGTTAAATTTAATTCAGCAATCAAGTTACCCCAACGATTAAAAATTAAACCTTCGAAGCTTTTGGCATTGACTAGATTTATCGTATAGTTATCATTAGCACCATCACCGTTTGGAGTGAAGATATTTGGAGTTTCAATTGAAATCGTATTATTTGGAAGCACAATCAATTCTAAACTCATAGTTTCACTACAAATTCCATTTTCAGCTGTTAAAGTAATTGTATAAACTCCTTCTTCTGTGTAAATCGAGTTTACATTAGTTGTTGAATTAATTGGTAGAGTCGTGCCGTTTCCAAAGTCCCAAGTGAAATTTGTAGCACCTGTACTATTATTTGTAAAAGTCACGGTTAAAGGAGCATTTCCACCTGTCGGAGTCATTGTAAAATCAACTTGAGGATCAGCAACAATTACTGTAACGTTATCAGTTGCAGTACACCCATTCGAACTTGAAGAAACTGTGTAGGTTGTTGTTTGTGTTGGAATAAAAGGAATACCATCAACAACACCATTATTCCATGTAAAAGGTCCTGTTCCTGAAGCAGATAGTGTAATTGGTGAATTGATACAAATCAAGGTGTCGTTTCCAGCATTTGTTACTGTTGATCCAATGACTATCGCTGTTGTGTAAGATGTTGCACAAAAACCGCTATTCGGTGTGAAAACATAATTACTTGATCCAACCGTTGAGGTATTTATTGTGCTCGGATTCCAGGTACCAGTAATTCCTTCGAAGGATTGTATTGGTAAGTTCGTTGGAGTTGTGTTTATACAAAATGGACCAATTGCTGAAAATGCAGGGGTCAAAGGGATTGTAATGGAAACATTAATTGAAGTAACACTTGCGCATTGTCCAGCTGAAGGCGAAAAAGTGAAATTGAAGTTACCAGTGTTTGTGGTTGAAATAGTAGAAGGATTCCAGGTTCCAGCAATTCCGTTTGTTGAACTTGATGGTAAGGCTGGTGCAGTTCCATTTAAACAAATAGGATTTATTGGTGTAAATGAAGGTGTAATGCTTTGATTGATTTCAACTGTCATTGTACTTGTAGTTGCACACGTATTATTGATAGGTGTAAAAGTGTAATTTGTTGTTTGTGTTGTATTGATTGCAGGCGACCAAACACCTTGAATTGAATTTGTTGAAGTATTAGGTAATGTAAAAACGTCTCCAACACAAAATGGTCCAAGTTGACTGAATGCAGGTGTTACAGAATTACTTATTTGAACGGTTAATGTTGTGGTAGAAGCACACGATAAATCAGTCGGTGTGAATGTATAGGATGTTGTCAAAGTATTATCAATTGCAGGACTCCATGTTCCTGAAATTCCATTGCTTGAACTTGTTGGTAAGGTAAAATTAGTTAAAGCACAATAAGGCCCAATTGGATCAAAAGTTGGAGCTGTTTGAGCTGGATTTAACGGAATCACTATGGTTGTGTCGTAGGTACAGCCGTTCAATGTTGTTACTTCACAAGAATAGGTTCCTGCACACAAATTTGATAATGTTGCTGTTTGACCAATAACTGTATTTGAAGTATTTGTCCAGCTATAAGAATAAGAAGGAATTCCGCCTGTTGGCGTAATCGTTACTGAACCATTACAACTGCAAGTTTCATCTGAAATTATAGATGTTGATGTGATAGGAAGAATAGGTTGACAACTATTATTTAGTTGGCTAATATAAATTGCATTTGCTGGATTATTCGGTGAGCCTGGCGTTTGGTTATCGGGTGACGCACAAGTTCCAAAACTCCAATTTGACTGTAAAAAAGGGTCGTTTGAATTAGTGTTAGCAAAGTAAAACACAGTATTACTAGAACCACCAGTAAAGGAAATAATGTTGTTTGAAGTATTATTGCCCCAACTTACACCAAAAACTGGAACTAAGGTATTTGTTGGCGAGTAAGTTTGAAAAGAATCATCATTGTTCGACATTCCAAGTGGACCCCAAAGTGATCCTCCTGCTATCCAACCGCTTGTAGGATAAGTTGCATTTGTTAAGTTTGGACTTGCGGTTTGGGATTCCAATAAATTTGAGTTAACTGGAATAATCAATCGACAATTATTATCAGACATTAAAATATCTTGTTGGGGTAGTGAGGCATTTAAATCTACAACATTATAAATGACTATTAGAGTTCCAAAAGGGATACATGACCAGAAGGCATCATTTGAGAATCTACATGCTCCTGAAGCAATTCCTACACCGTTAGTTCCATTTGGGTTTCCTATTGAAAAATAACCATTATTGTCATCGATTATCCATCCTCTTAAATCCATACACGTTTCACAGTTTTGTGTTGTTGATGTTGGGATAACTAGGAACTCAACAAATTCTTTAGAACCTGATGGACCTTGAGAAACTTCATTTATTATAAGTGATTGATTAAAAGCGAAATAAGAAATCAAAAAACTAAAAACTCCAACTAAATACAGTTTCATTTGTGTACAAAAATTTAATTGCTTTTCATTGGTTTCATCGTATGTGTTACGAATCAAGGAGAACAATAAAAAACTCTGTCAAAATTAGAGATAAATAGCTGTTCTACCAATTCTAAGTAAAAATTTAAAGGAGATTTAACACCACACAAACAAATGTTTAACCGGATTCATTAACTTTTACTTAATTTCACATTTCAAATTTTTAAAATGAGACTACTTTTATTTCTTTTAAGTACTTTTTTATTTTCTGGTTTTAGTTTTTCGCAATATGCTCCTTTAAATGGAGTAAAAGATTCGAAATCAGAAGTTATTGCCTTAAAAAATGTGACTATTTACGTTAATTCCACAAATAAAATCACTAATGCTACTCTTCTAGTTGCGGATGGGAAAATTGTGGAAGTCGGTGCAAAAATTACAATTCCTTCTGGCGCTTTAGAAATCGATATGAATGGAAAAACCATAGTCCCAGCGTTTGTGGAATTATATTCTAATGTTGGAATTCCGATTCATGGCGAGCGAAATTATTCTCAACGTCCACAAATTGAGTCCTCTAAAAAGGGTTCATATTATTGGAATGAAGCCATTCGACCTGAAGTAGAGGCAGCAACCCTATTTGATGTAGATACAAAAGCAGCTGAAAATTTTTCAAAAATGGGTTTTGGATTTGCTGTAGCGCATGTTCAAGACGGAATTGTTAGAGGAACTGGTGCATTAGTTGGCTTAGGAAATTCAGATACACGAAAACAACTGATAACTTCAAACACCGCACAGTTTTATTCATTTGCAAAAGGAACTTCTGGTCAAACTTATCCTTCATCCCAAATGGGGTCAATTGCCCTTTTACGCCAAGCTTTATATGATTTGAAATACTATTCTGAAAATAAAAATGCAGAACAATCACTTTCTTTAGAAAAATGGAACGAAAATCAAAAACTTCCGGTTTTCTTTAAAACAGAAGATAAATGGGAAATTTTGCG
>CALPMC020000025.1 GCA_943324565.2 Chitinophaga pinensis
CCCTATTTTGGCATTTAAAACCGCTAATTTTATACTCCAATTTTGAAAAAGCATGTACCTAATTTTTGATACCGAAACAACAGGTTTACCACGTAATTTTAACGCTCCAATAACTGATACCAGCAACTGGCCGCGTGTGGTTCAATTGGCGTGGCAGTTACACGATGAATTAGGAAACATAATTGAACACAAGGATTTCTTAATAAAACCTACTGATTTCACTATTCCGTTCGATGCTGAACGCGTTCATGGTATTTCGACGGAATTGGCAAAACAAGGTGGCGATGAATTGGAAGACGTACTGTTTCTATTCAAAAAGGTGCTTCAAAAAGCAAAATTCATTGTTGGTCACAATCTGAAATTTGACGTCAATGTGATGGGTTGTGAGTTCGTTCGTTTGGGCGAAGATTCTCCACTTGAAACAATGCCCGTTTTAGATACGTGTACCGAAGAATCGGCTAAATTGCTCGCCTTAATTGAGTTTTTTAAAAATGGTGACAAGGGGCGAACGAAAACCGATAAATACGATAAACCGATTCTACTAAATGGACAGCCAGAAATTGAAAGTCAATTTTTTAAGACCTATCCAGCACCAAAAGCAATTTTAGATTTACAAAGTAATTATAAGGATTGGGGTCAAGTTTCCATTGAAAATCGCTTGGAGATTTACCAAGAAATGCGCAAACAAAAATTCCCAACTTTAGGTGAATTACACAGCGCATTGTTCAACGAAACTTTTGCTGAAGCACATAACGCTACAGCCGACGTAGAAGCAACTACACGTTGTTTTTTAGAACTAATTCGTAAAGAACATTATACGCTTGAAGAGCTACTTCAACAACCAGGTTATTTCGAAAATTTTCAAAAGAACAATCCAGCTCTAATCAAGCCAATTGGGTTAATTCACACCAATCTTAAAGAAGAAAGTGCGAAACTTAAAGAAGTCTTAGAACCTAAGGAAAAACAAATTCAAGTTGTATCCGATGAACAGTTAAAAGGACTTCACGATTTACCTTTTGCACATTTGCATAATCATTCTCAATATTCCATTTTACAGTCAACTTCCGAGATTAAATCCCTCATCAATGCGACAGCAAAAATGGGAATGGAAGCAGTGGCTCTAACCGATACCGGAAATATGATGGCGGCTTTTCATTTTGAAAAAGCAGCAAGTGCTTATAACTCAAACCTTAAAAAAGAACGTGCTGAAGCAGAAGAGAAAGGGGAGATTTTTACTAAAAAAGAGATTTTACCCATTATCGGTTGTGAATTCAATGTGTGTAGAAATCTAAACGATAAAACACAAAAAGATAATGGTTATCAAATAGTCATTCTTGCTAAAAATAAAGATGGATACCAAAATTTAATCAAGTTGGCATCTATTGCCTACACAAAAGGAATGTACTACGTTCCACGTATCGATAAAGAGGTAATCGAACAATACAAAAGTGACTTAATAGTTTTGTCAGGAAACTTGTATGGAGAAATCCCAAGTTTGTTACTCAACGTTGGTGAAACACAGGCGGAGGAAGCACTTTTATGGTGGAAAGCGCAATTTGGTGCCGATTTTTACATCGAGCTAAGTCGCCACAACCTTGAAGTGGAAGATCGTGTTAATGCCGCATTGGTAAGTCTTGCTAGAAAACACGAAGTGAAAATTGTAGCGACAAACAATACATTTTATATCAACCGAGAAGATGCGGAAGCTCACGATGTTTTATTGTGCGTAAAGGACAACGAATTGGTTGAAACAGAAAAAGGACGAGGTCGTGGTTTTCGTTTTGGTTTAGAAAATGATGAGTATTATTTCAAATCGAAAGATGAGATGATTGCTTTGTTCAGCGATTTACCTGAAGCGATTGAAAACGTTGCGGAAATCATTGGAAAATGCGAACATTATGCCTTGGCAAGAAACGTACTTTTGCCAGCTTTCGATATTCCTGCTGAGTTTACCGACCCTAAAGATGCTGAAGATGGTGGTAAAAGAGGAGAAAATAATTACTTGCGTCATTTAACTTACGAAGGAGCAAAAAAACGCTATCCTGAAATTACGGATGAAATTCGCGACCGAATAGATTTTGAGTTGGCAACAGTGGAGAAAACAGGTTACCCCGGTTACTTTTTAATTGTTCAAGATTTTTGTCAAGCTTCCAGAGATATGGGCGTTTCCGTTGGTCCTGGTCGTGGTTCGGCAGCAGGTTCTGTTGTTGCATATTGCACTGGAATTACGAATGTTGACCCCATTAAATACGACTTACTATTTGAGCGTTTCTTGAATCCAGATCGTGTTTCGATGCCTGATATCGATATCGATTTCGACGATGAAGGTCGTGGTCGCGTGATTGATTATGTAATCAATAAATACGGAGCAAACCAAGTAGCACAGATCATCACATATGGAACAATGGCGGCGAAATCATCCGTGAGAGACGCTGCACGTGTAATGAATTTATCGTTACCAGAAGCGGATCGTTTGGCGAAATTGTTACCAGATATTTCACTTAAAAAGTTGTTCTCTTTTACCGAAGAACAATTAGTTGACAAACTTCGAAATCAAGATGAAGTCAACAATGCGAATGAATTACGTCGAATTGCACAAGGAACTGATTTACAAGCAAAGGTTCTTCAAAGAGCAATGGCAATCGAAGGTTCTGTTCGAAACACTGGAATTCACGCTTGTGGGGTGATTATTACGCCTGATGATTTAACGAATTTCGTACCCGTTGCAACGGCAAAAGATTCGGATATGGTGTGTACGCAATATGACAATTCTGTTGCAGAATCTGCCGGATTGCTGAAAATGGACTTCTTGGGATTAAAAACCTTGACATTAATTAAACATGCAGTTAAAAATGTTAAACAAAGACATGGAATTGAATTAGATCCAGATACTTTTCCGATTGATGATGAGAAAACGTATGAGCTTTTTCAACGTGGTGAAACAGTTGGGATATTCCAATACGAATCTCCAGGTATGCAAAAATACTTGAAGGATTTAAAGCCAACGAAATTTGCCGATTTAATTGCGATGAATGCCTTGTATCGTCCAGGACCGATTGAGTATATTCCTTCATTTATTAAAAGAAAACATGGCGAGGAAGAAATCGTTTATGACTTAGCCGATTGCGAAGATAACTTGAAAGAAACGTATGGAATTACGGTTTACCAAGAGCAAGTAATGTTGTTGTCGCAACGTTTAAGTGATTTTACCAAAGGTGATGCCGACACGTTGCGTAAAGCGATGGGTAAAAAAGACCGTCCGACCTTGGATAAAATGAAACCAATGTTCTTGGAAAATGGAAAAGCGAAAGGTCACGATACAACCAAACTGGAGAAAATTTGGAAAGATTGGGAAGCATTTGCCTCTTACGCTTTCAACAAGTCACATTCCACATGTTATGCTTGGGTTGCTTATCAAACGGCTTATTTAAAAGCAAATTATCCTGCTGAATACATGGCTTCAGTGTTAAGTAATAACATGAACGACATCAAGCAAGTTTCCTTTTTCATGGAAGAATGTAAGCGAATGGGAGTAGAGGTTTTAGGGCCTGATATCAACGAATCAAATTACGCATTTACTGTAAATAAAGAAGGCGCAGTTCGATTTGGATTAGGAGCAATTAAAGGTTTGGGAAGTTCGCCAATTGATGCAATTATTGACGAGCGCAATAAAGGAAATTTCAAATCGATTTTTGACTTAACAAAACGCATTAATTTAAAAATTTGCAACAAGCGCGCATTTGAAAGTTTAGCGTATGCAGGAGGTTTTGATTCTTTTCAAAATGTACATCGCGCACAGTATTTTGCCGTTGATACCAACAACAGAACTTTCCTAGAAAGCGCTGTGAAATACGGAGCAAGTTTTCAAGAATCGCAATCGTCGGCACAAGCTACCATGTTTGGTGAGTCAACAGGTACTTCAATGCCTGAGCCGCAAGTACCAAAATGCGAAGAATGGTCAGCAATTTACAAACTTAATCGTGAAAAAGAAGTCGTTGGGATTTTTATCTCTGGTCATCCATTAGATGAATTTAAAGTGGAAATAGATTCTTTTTGTAAAGGAACCGTAGCAGCACTCAACGATGTGAAATCATACCTTGGTCAAAATTTTACAATTGCAGCGGTTGTCTCAGCAAGTGAACATCGTTTCACCAAAAAAGGAGATCCTTTCTCGACTTTGACACTTGAAGATTACACAGATAGTTCACGCTTGTTTTTATTTAGTGAAAATCACCTGCGCTTCAAGCATTTTGCCGAGCCAGGAACTTTTGTGGTAATTACAGGCAGAGTAGAAATCCCAAGACATCGACAAGAACCTGAATTTGTGATTGGCTCAATTGAATTGTTACAAGAATTGCGCGATAAACGAACTAAGGGTTTAACAATCCGAATTTCGAATACGGATTTATCATTTCTTTTGATTGATGCTTTGAATGAGGTAATAAATGAAAACATTGGCAATGTAGGTTTAAAGTTCACTATTTACGATTCCTTGGAAGGTCTTGAAATTGAAATGCCTTCACGCTCAATTAAAGTAAAACCCAGCAATGATTTGTTTAAGAAATTAGCGAAATTGGATGTTGAATTTAGGTTGAATTAAAGTATCTTGCCATTTAATTCCGATATAAAGTTGCTAAATGACTAAATTTTTATTTTTTATTTTTCTTTTAATTTCTTTTTTCAGTTTAGCAACTGAAGAAGAGAGAAAAGCATTGCTAAAAAAAGTAAAATCGGCAGTAACAGAGCAACAAAAAATTATTACTTCTATTGAATTAACAGAGTTTTATGAATCGTATGATTACCAAAAATGGCAAGATGAAATTCGTCAACTTAAGGATAAATTTAGAAATGTAAAAAATAAAAAAGTAAAAAATAAAATTGCATTATCACTTGCTAAAAATGCACTTTCTACTGGGAATCAAGACGAATTTATTAAGTATTTTGAGTCATTAGACTTTGAAAATCTGGCATTTGATCGAGGTACTTTAACTGATTTCAACTTTTTAAAAATCAAATCTTATTTAATTGACAAAAATTATCTGGAGGCCAAAGAATTAGCAATTCAAAATTTGGTAATAGCTAGACAAACTAGAAAAAATAGATTTGTTTCTGAATCCTATGCCACTTTGGCTGAGATTTATGCACTCCAAAACAATATGGATTCAGCATACATTTGTGCAAGCTATTGTACAAGTTTTGGAAAGCGTTCTGACACAAAGCAAAGTCTTTTTAAAGCACTTCATTTGCAGGCAACAATATTTGCTTACTTTGAAAATTATGAAGCCGCCGTTAACAAAGAATTGCAGGTACTTCAATTGGCTGAGGGAGATAATAATTTGTATTACCAAGTTCTTTCCTTTCAAGGAGTTGCCTTATATTCATTGGAAATAAAGAACTTAGATGAGGCGCTAATTTACTTGACTCGTTCCAACGATTTAAATTTAAAGCTGAAAGATAAACGAATAAATGCAATCAACTCTTTAATCGAAGCTGGAATTTATGTAAATAAAGGACAATTTAAAGAAGCATTAAAAACAGTAAATACAATTGAATCGTATTTCAAGTTGAATCGAAATTTGAATAGTTTAGGGAATTGTGAGTTGTTAAAAGGAATCATTGAACTGAAAATGAAACGTTTTCAAAAAAGTTTGGCAGCTTTTGCATCAGCTACGTTTTATTTCAATCGTTCAGGAAATCAAGCGAATTTAAACTTAGTAATTCAATTTGTTGGTGAAGTTTATCTACTAAAAAAAGAGTTGAATAAAGCAGAGAATTACTTAAAAATTGCAGCTACTGAAAATGAAAAAAGGGGTTTAAAGTCTGTAAAAACCCAATCAATTTATAAGCTTTTAAGTCAACTTTATTTTGAAAAAAATCAACTTCAGAAAGCCGTTAAATATCAGTTTTTATATTTGGAATTTTTAGAGAAAAATACAATTTTGAGTTCGGCAGCAACAGTTGCAAGAATGACGGAAGGAAACCTTAGGGAAGAAAGAGAACGATTAATTGAATTTCAAAAGGAATCGATCGAAAAGCAAAAAAAGGAGAAAGAAATTAAAAGTTTACAGTTAAGTAGGCAGTTGTTTATAGCTATAATCATTATTGGTTTAGTGATAGTTGGATTCATTTTTTACATTTTGCGCTTGCGTCAAGAAAAATTAAAACAAAAGCAACGCGAAATGGAGTTGTCACAATCTTTGTTGAGAACACAAATGAATCCGCATTTTATTTTCAATGCAATGTCAGTAATTCAAAGCTATATTTATTCCAATGAACCTGATAAATCTTCTCAGTTTTTGGTCAATTTTTCACGCTTAATTCGATTGATATTAGAAAATTCACCCAAAGAATTTATTCCGATTGAGCTAGAAACAGAGATATTAGAAAAATACTTACAGGCACAAAAAATGCGTTTTGAGAACCGATTTAGTTACAGTCTAGAAATCGATGAATCGTTAATCGCAGCAAGTGCAATGGTTCCACCGATGATTACCCAACCTTTTGTGGAAAACTCAATTGAGCACGGTCAACTTCATACAATCGAAAATGGACACATAACCATTCGGATTTCGCAAGTTGATACAATGATTCAAATTCAAATTTCAGATAATGGAGTAGGAAGGAAAGGTGCACAAAAAACTAAAAAAATTAAATCTCATAAAAGCATGGCGATAAATATCACCAAAGAACGCATAGAAATCATTAATTTTAAATACAAAAAACAAGGAAGTATCCAAATGGAAGATTTGGATAAAAAGAAACAAACAGGAACTGTAGTAACTATTTTGCTTCCATTACATATAGACACTGACTAAAACCTTACAAATGAAAAAAGTACTTGTAATAGATGATGAAAAACCAACGAGAGATTTCATTAAACGCTTAATTGATTCATATAATTTTGGTATTGAGGTTTTTACAGATGGGGAAAATGTCGCAACTGGAGTTGAAGCAATTCATCGCTTGAAACCAGATTTAGTGATTTTGGATATTCAAATGCCCGACGGTAATGGATTTGATGTCTTAAAATCTATTCCTGTTAAGAGTTTTGAGGTAATTTTTATAACTGCTTTTCAAGAATTTGCCGTTCAAGCTATTAAGTTCAGTGCCTTGGATTATATTCTTAAACCAATTGATTCTGATGAATTAAAACAAACAATTAATAACGCATTGAATACAATTACACGAAAAACAGATGAAAGTCAGTTAAGTGTATTACAGCATAATATGCAGCAAAATTCTAAGCGTAAATTGGTTTTAAAAACACAAGAAAGTGTTCATATTGTAGAAATTGACGACATTGTTCGCTGCGAATCAGACAAGAATTATACGCTATTTTATTTTTTAAATGCGAAGAAAATTTTAGTTTCAAAAACACTGAAAGATTTTGATATTTTACTTTCAGGTTTAACGTTCTTTAGGGCTCAACAATCTCATTTAATCAACCTTAATTACGTTGAACGTTATGACCGCCACGAAGGGACAATTATCATGAAAGACGGTTCAGCAATTCCTCTTGCTTTGGCTAGAAAAGAGCAGTTCTTTGAGATTTTGGATGCTATGTAATTATAGCAATCAAACCTTTTGAATGATACTATCCATTATTAATGTAAATTTTTTTGAGCCAATTTCATTGAGATGATCAGCATCAAAAAAGTCACTAGCTTCAAATGATGGGTAATCCAATAAATTATAATAATAGGTGTTTTTATTTTTTGAAACAAGTGATTTTACGTAGCTAATTGTGTTTTTCAATTGCTGAGGTTCTAACCTATCAGTATATGTTTTATAAGCAGGACAAGTAATGAAAATAACTTTCATTTTTTTATCTTTTGCAAATTTGATGATTGATTTGAGTGCTTTTTCGTTTTTAGGTAAGCTTACATTATTTTCTGTTTTTTTTGTGTGATTCGATGCTGCTTCTTTACCCGTTTCTTCTAAATCTTTTCCGTCTTTTGAATTAAATGCAGTGCCATAACCTAATTTATTACAGCTGATATCAGATCTTTTGTTGTGATAAAATGATTTTAATCGCACGATATTTTTCAAAAGTTTACCGTTTAAAATTTCAAAATTATTTCTGATTTCAAAACTTTTTAAATCAAAATAAAGCGTATAGTTTTTAACTCGCCACTTTTCAATTCCATCTTCAATACTCGAATACATGGAATTATAATTAACAGGAACAACAATAAGTTTTAATTTCTTCCACTGTTTTTTATACTTGTTTAATATAGCAAAATCGTAGTTTAATGACTGTGATCCATGAGCGCAATTAAAACTTTTATATTTCGAAAATACAGGATTTATTCCATAAAGAATGTGGGAATTTCCTAAATAAAGCACCTCAATTTCTTTAGCATTTTTATCCAAATAATTTCTTTTGTAAGTGTAGTCATTTGGAATATTTCGAAGTAAAAATTCAAATGAAATCATTCCTATAATTATCGGGATAAAAAATAGTATTAGGAGTTTTAAAAATTTTTTCATTGTTAAAATTGGAAATAAATAAATTGTTGTTCAGAACCTGCAAAATAAAAAATTGCAAAAACTAGGAGGTAATAAAATCCCCATCTAATTACTCGTGGAAGGCGAAATCCAAATTTTTCGAGCGCGTACTGATTTTCTCTACCGTTCCACTCAATTAACAGAAAAAACACCAAAAGAATGAATAATATGTAGAGTTTAACGGTTGGAACTGTAAGAATTGATTCATTGCAAATTCCCCCAATGTAGTTTAATGCATGACTTACACTTTCTGCACGAAAGAAAATCCATGCGAAAACAGTCAATGAGAAGGTTAATATAATTGCAATTAGTTCTTTAATTGTTGGTAACAATCGGCCTTTTGCGACAATTTCTAAGTTATTTCTATTCGTATTAAATAGTATTGAAGGCATAATGAATAAGGCGTTCAATAAGCCCCAAATTATAAAGGTCCAATTTGCACCATGCCAAAATCCACTGACTAAAAAGATGATGAATGTATTTCTTACCTTCGACCAAGTTCCTCCTTTACTTCCACCTAGTGGAATGTATAAGTAGTCGCGAAACCAAGTGGATAAAGAAATGTGCCAGCGTCGCCAAAATTCTGCTATGTCTCTTGAAAAGTAGGGAAATGAAAAATTGCGCAACAATTCAATTCCAAAAAGTCGGGCTGTTCCCAAAGCAATATCTGAATAACCTGAAAAGTCACCATAAATTTGAAATGTAAAAAAGATGGCTCCTAGAATTAGGGTACCTCCGCCATAATCTGCTGAATTATTAAAAATTTGATTTGCGAATTCAGAACATTGATCTGCAATAACTACTTTTTTGAATAAGCCCCATAAAATCTGGCGTAAACCATCCACTGCTTTGGAAAAATCAAATGTTCGTTTTTTTTGAATTTGTGGAAGTAAATGAGTTGCTCTTTCAATTGGTCCAGCAACAAGCAATGGGAAAAAACTCACAAAAACGGAATAGTCAATAAAATTTTTCTCTGCTTTTATTCTGTCTTTGTAAATGTCAATAACATAAGAAATTCCATGAAAAGTATAAAATGAAATTCCAACTGGTAATATTACCGATAAGGTCCAAGGGTTGATTTCTACTCCAACATTGGATAAAGCGTTAGCAAATGATTCCGCAAAAAAGTTATAATATTTGAAAACACCTAAAAAACCAAGGTTTACAATCATACTCAACCAAAACCAAAAGCGTTTATTTTTTTGATTTTCAGCCTCCGACATTTTTATTCCTGTGTAGAAATCTAAAATAGTTGAAAATACTAAAAGAAATAAAAAACGCCAATCCCAACAGGCATAAAAAAAGTAACTGGAAACGAGTAATAAAATATTTTGAAGCTTTGAATTACTAGTTGTAGCAAACCAATAAAGGAAAAACACAACAGGTAAAAACAAGGCAAAATTGATTGAATTAAAGAGCATGTTTTTATTGTTTTATACTGCTTATTGACAATTTTGAAATTAGGGTTCAACAAGTTAATGGTATTTACTGAGTTTTATTTTCTTAAATTCAAATAACAAATGCAACTTTTAGATTTGATTATTTTATGTGGGATAATTTTTTTGTTTATCGCTAAAGTTAGTAGGTTTTAATTTCATTTGTTTTCTCAAATTTAAAAATAAATGCTTACAATAAACAAGGTGAAAATGCCATTTATAAATGTTTTTTAGCTATTAATCTTGCCAATTCGAAAATGAACTTTATATTTGCTTGTTTAAAACTATTCTAAATAAGATGAACGTCATTATTGCAGATGGAAACGATTTGATTCGTATTGGACTCAGAACTATTCTAGCTGCTGAAAGAGACATTTCAATCGTTGGAGAAGCTCATAATAACGAAGGTTTAATTGATCAAATTAAGTCATTTGGTGCTTCATTGGTTTTAATTGACTACACTTCTTCTGGATTCGATATTGATGTAGTTCCGAAAATTTTAAGTTTAAATAAAAACGTTAAATTCATTGCCATTACTCCAGAACAAAGCGCTCAAACTTTAGTGGATGCCTTGCGCTCAGGTGTAACAAGCTATGTCAAAAAGGATTGTGAATTATCAGAAATCGTAAATGCTGTGTCTGAAACTGGACATGGTAATAAATTCTTTTGTGGGCAAATTTTGGAAACAATTCAGCGCGCAAATATTGACGTCAATGATTTAGACTTTGATTCTTTTACTTGCGAAGCAGTTGTTCTTTCAGATCGCGAAAATGAAATTATTGTTTTAATAGCTGAAGGTTTAACAAACGAGCAAATTGCAGATCAGTTATTCTTGAGTAAGCACACCGTTAATACGCATCGAAAAAATATTATGTCAAAATTAGGGGTAAAAAATACTGCTGGAATTGTAATGTATGCGGTTAAAATGAATTTAATATCTCCAAATAAATTCTTGTTCGCTCCAACAATCTAAATTCTTAAGAAAGTTTATCCGACAAAATTCTAATTTCCATAATTGGTGAAATTCGCTCGTATAAAATATTATAAACTGCCGTTAAAATTGGCATTTCTACTTGATAATTTTTATTCATTTCCATCAAACATTTAGTGGCAAAATATCCTTCCGCAATCATATTCATTTCTAACTGAGCAGATTTAACAGAATATCCTTTTCCAATCATAAAACCAAAAGTTCGGTTACGTGAAAAATTGGAGTAAGCTGTCACCAGTAAATCACCCAAATAAGCGCTCGATTTTGTATCCCTGTGAATTGGGCTTACTACATCTATAAATCGTTCAATTTCTTGTATGGCATTAGAAATAAGTACCGCTTGAAAATTATCTCCATAACCTAAACCTGAACAAATTCCTGCTGCCAAGGCGTAGACATTTTTAAGAACGGCTGAGATTTCGGCACCGATTAAATCATCTGAAATAGTTGTTTTTATATAGCGACAGGCCAAAGCATTTGCTATTTCTGTTGCAAATTCTGGGGTGCTGCAACCTATTGTTAGGTAAGACAATCGTTCCATTGCTACCTCTTCTGCATGACAAGGCCCACAAATAATTCCAATGTTGCTAAACGGAACTTGAAATGATTGATGGATAAATTCTGCGGGAATTAAATTGGTTTCTGGAATGATACCTTTTACGGCCGAAAAAACAATTTTATCTTTTAACAATCCTTTAGGTAAATGCTCAAAAGTCTTAGTTAAAAACGCAGCTGGATTGGCGATAATCACAACTTCTGTATTAGTGATAATTGCAGTCAAATCGCTACTTATACTTAATTTCGATAGGTCAAATTCTACAGATTGTAAATACTTGGGATTATGTTTGAATTGCATAATGTGTTGCACGGATTCTTCGCTTCGCATCCACCAGCCAACTTGCGTCTGATTATTACATACTAACTTTACGATTGCCGTAGCCCAGCTTCCCCCTCCAATAACTGCAAATTTGGTTTTTTGTGATTTCAACATAGAACAAAGGTATAATCTTTTGGAATTATTAATGCGTATTATTGAATGCTTTATTGTGAATAAAATACCGGATTTTTAATTCGCAATTAGTATTAATACTAGTTCATCGCATCTACAGACTCCAAGTCTTAAACAAACTCCTCATGAATTTTTTTCTACCTTCAATTTAGATGTTAGATCTCCATTTCTTGCATTTTCTTTCAGAGAGTAGTAAGTACGAAGCGATTGTCCAAATAAATTTTATTTGAGTTTCCCTTTAATTTCCATAATTTTTGTATTCACCCCAATTATATAGTGTTAAAAATTACTTTATTATTTTGCGTCCTCTTGGATAAATCAATTTTTTCATTAGTTAAACATATTGGTGCAAGATTTTATTTAACTACTTAATAAATTGTTCTAATTCTTTATCGAGCTCTTAGTTCGTGTTTTTTAAATTCTTCACGCTGCTAATATTTTTTGAAAAAAATAGGATTTAATTTAAGTTAGCTATGTTGTGTGGCATTTTTAAACAATTACAATTAAATTTTTGGTAAAAATGGCTATCATTTCTTTAATTCAAATAATTTTGAGAAAAAATCAAAATGAGAACAAATCACGAGATAGATTATTTCATCCACGGTGAAGAAATGCAAATGGTAGAAATTGAGTTAGATCCAAATGAAACCGCTATTGCTGAAGCTGGTGCTTTTATGTATATGGACGAAGGTATTCAAATGGAAACAATTTTTGGTGATGGTTCGCAACAGCAGCAAGGATTCATGAGTAAAATTTGGAGTGCTGGAAAGCGATTGCTTACTGGCGAAAGCTTATTCATGACTGCATTTACGCATACAGGTATTGGAAAAGCGAGAGTTGCATTTGCATCTCCTTATCCAGGGAAAATTATTGCTATCGATTTGATACAATATGGAGGAAAATTGATTTGTCAAAAAGATTCATTCCTTTGTGCCGCGAAAGGTGTGGCTGTTGGTATTGAATTTCAACGAAAATTAGGCACAGGACTTTTTGGTGGTGAAGGTTTTATCATGCAAAAATTAGAAGGTGATGGAATGGCTTTTTGTCATGCCGGAGGTCATATTATGAAAAGAGTGTTGAAACCAGGAGAAGTTTTGAGAGTTGACACGGGCTGTATCGTAGCTTATACCAAAGAAGTTGATTACGATATTCAATTTGTTGGAGGAATAAAAAACACACTTTTTGGTGGTGAAGGAGTTTTCTTTGCAACACTAAAAGGACCAGGAGAAGTTTGGTTACAAACCTTACCAATATCACGTTTGGCTTCTAGAATCTTACAATATGGAACGGGACCACGTAAAGAAGAAGGAAGTATTCTTGGTGGTCTTGGAAATTTATTGGACGGAGACGGAAGGTAACTTTTTAATTCTTAATGTTTGATTTTTAATTTTGAATTAAAATCTTGATTCTAGGAAATAAACTGCGAAATCTCTTTCTAAGGAAGAATGAATTTTTAGGTCTAGATTACTAAAGTTTCAGTAGCGAAACAACTTTTAACTCTCCACTTTCAGTTCGCCACGGCGAATCAACTGTCAGTTAATTATCCGTTTTTAATTCGAATTCCCTTCTCCTCAATCGTGATTTTCTGTTGCTTGTATAATTTTCCAACAGCTTGTTTGAAGAGTTTTTTGCTCATCCCTAATTGTTCGCGAATATCGTCAGGACCTGAGTGATCATTTAATGGTAAATAGCCATCATTTGCTTGTAATTCTTCCAAAAGGAAAAAACTTGCTTGGTCAAATTTTTCAAAGGTTAAGGGTTCAAATTGAATGTCGAGTTTACCATCTTCTCGCACTAAACGCACATAAGCTTTAGCAAAGGAACCTCTTGGCAATACTTTTGAAATGTTGTTTCTAAAAATCAATCCATCGTAGCGATTATTAACTATAACACTTATTCCAAGTGCGTTTTCCTCGCAAATCATAATGTCAACTTCTTGACCATTCAAATCCTCAGCGCAAGGTTCTAGGAGTTTTTTAACGCGCATTGTTCCATACAAACGATCCGTTGCATTGTCATATTGAAGTGAAAAAAGATACTTTTCTTCTTGCTCTAATCTGTGTAATTGCTCGCTAAAAGGAACCAATAAATCTTTATCCAGACCCCAATCAACAAAAGCACCATACGGATTGACGTGAATCACAGTCAAATAGCGAAAATCACCTAAATATAAATGAGGAATTTCCGTTGATGATACAATTCTATTTTCTGAATCTTTGAAAACAAAAACGTCTACTTCATCATCAAGTTCAAAATGCTCTTCCACATATTTATTAGGTAATAATACCTCATTACCATCTTTATCTTCCAAAAATGCTCCAGGAGGAGTAAATCGATTGATTTTTAATTTATTTACTACACCTAATTGCATTAATCTATTTTTTTAGTTCTTTTTGATTTGTATTTACCTGTTGTTACCGACATGTTTTCAGGTTTTCTTCTATCTCTACGTTTGCGCTTTACTTTTTCAATAACAGGTTCTTCCATCATCGAAGCTGCCAATGCAGCCTCACTTTCTGGTGTTCGTGCTACATGTTTGATATCTTCAGCTTTGTTAATATCTGTGGGGTCAATCCAATCTTTTTTCAAAGGAACTTTTTCTGGTTTTCCAGTTTTGTCGTTCAAAGCGTAAAAGTACTTTTTGTCCTTATCCTCTTCTGGGTTTACAGCAATTACATCTTCGTTTAGCACCCAAGCCCCTTCTGAATAATTATAAGAATCGTAAGACATATCAGGAACGTAATATGAATAAACACCAGCTAAACTAGAAGATTCAGGTGACAAATGATCAAAAACAATTCGACCATATTTTTCCTCAAATTTAACAGTCATATTTGATTTATCCGAGTATTCAAAAATCACACGTTTCAAAGTTGACTTTTTTACTTTAAAAACAGGACTTCCAAGCTTTAGATTATTACTGGTGAATGAAAGTACATCGATTAATTTGAAATTACTTCCAGGCGTTCCACCATCCCAACCTAATAAAACGTACTCCATTTTATTATTGCGTTCAAAAGGAATCATTTTATAATAAAGCGCACCATACCAGTTTTTTGCATCTATAACACCTTCAGGTTTAGATTCGTAAGCATCTAAATTATCGACTAATTCTGTCGTGATGATTTTATCTTTGTTTTCGTCTTTTCGCATCACAAAAGCACAATAGCGATAGGTCAAATCTGTATATTCCAAGTTCCAATTCACAATTCTAATTTTCCCATCAGGACTGTCAATAATTGCAACTGTTTTAAGCTGTGTGAATTTATGGTTGAAAGCATCTTCGTTTTTCAAAAAAGCTTCCATTGCTTTTCTAAAATTCGCATTCAAATCCTCTATTTCTTCATCGGTTTTTGCGCTTCGAAGTGCTAATAATTTGACATTTAATTCCGCTTCTTTTTCATTTAAATCTTTTTGAGAAAAGAAAGAGAAACAATTTAAAAATACCAAAAAAGTGATGCCTAAGATTTTCATAGTCTTACTAACGCAAACAAATGTGTTTTGTTACTGATTACAATTTTTTCAAAGCTGAAATCGTCGCTTGTGGGTCGGCAGAACTAAATACAAAACTTCCTGCAACCAATGCTTTAGCGCCTGCTTCTGCCAATAATTTTCCTGTTTCTAAATTCACTCCACCGTCAATCTCAATAATTGCGTGAGCATTTTTTTCTTTTATCAATTTTGCTAATTTCTCAACTTTCGCAATTGAAGCTTGAATAAATTTTTGTCCACCAAAACCAGGATTTACAGACATAATCAACACTAAATCCAAATCTTGAATTACTTCTTCCAACAAATGAACAGGCGTGTGCGGATTCAAAGCAACACCAGCTTTCATTCCTGCTTCTTTGATAGCGCCAATTGTTCGGTGCAAGTGTGGACAAGCTTCATAATGAACAGTCAAGATATCAGCACCTGACTTTTTAAAGTCTAAAATGTATTTATCTGGATTTTGAATCATCAAATGAACGTCCATTACTTTGTCGGAATGCTTACGAATTGCTTCCAAAACCGGAAACCCAAACGAAATATTTGGAACGAAAACGCCGTCCATTACATCGATGTGTAACCAATCCGCTTCTGATTGATGCAACATTTCCGTATCGCGTTGAATATTACCAAAATCACAAGAAAGAACTGAAGGAGAAATAATCATTTTGTTTTTTTTACAAAGTTACTCTTCAATTTTCAATTAGACTCAACCGATAAATATAAAGATGTGCTTTATTCCGTAACTTTCAACTTTTCATCCAAAAACTATCAGTTCGTCTCGACGAATTCATTTTTACTCTTAACTTTTCTCTTTTCACTTTTACCTTTTAATTTTCCCACCAACTCCTTCTCACGGTTATACAAATCAATGTAAAAAACCATTCGATCGCGATAGGCAACAACACTTTGGTATTCTATAAAAATTGGCACTGAATTTTTTAGCGGAATTGGATAGTTGCGTTCTAACTTCATTATACTATCAAAAACTTCGCTTGTAATTGGTTCTTTTCTGCCTATACTATCGTATTTTAAAATTGTTTTTGCTAATTCTTGAGGGTATTGACAGCGCATACAACCATGGGAGTAACTTCTAAATGAATTATTGAACAAGCCTCGTGAAGGTGTGTCGTGTACGTAAACACTGTGTGAATTGTTAAATTCAAATTTCACTAATCCCAAACTGTTCCATTTTCCGGGTTGCTGTACCACTTGAAATGGAAAAGAGCTGTATTTTGACCAGTTAATTGTTGTTGGATCAACTTCTTTTTCCTTTGCATACAATTTATAGTGATGTTTTGCCAAGTAGTTTTTATTGCGTTTTAAATCAGGTAAAATTTCTTTAGAAGCAATTGAGTAGGGGACTCTCCAATATGGAAAACAAGTAATGCGATTAATATTTGAAACCAATTCTGGTGTTTGATTCGTAACTTTTCCAATAATGATGCGGTGTTCACTTCTTAATGTATCATCTGAAAAAAAATACAATCTGAACTCAGGTAAATTGATTCGAACGTGTTTGGAAGGTTTCTTTTCTTGACTTCGCAATTTATCAAGTGCAAGTGAAGCTCTCAAAACTTTATCATAGGTACTTTCATTTAAAGCTTTAACAGTGTTGAATCCCAATTTTGCGTCGGCACCAATTCCATTCTCTAATTGAAAGGCTTTCAAAGTCTCAATAATCAAGGCACTGTCAGCTTCTTCCGAAAGATATTTTTTGGAAATAAGCACTTTTTTCACTCTACCTAAAACATCAATTGAATCTTCCTTTTCCGTTTTTAAGGTAAAAGAGCTTGTGTCAACTGAGTATTTTTTACAATAATTATAAAGATGAGTAGCTAGAAAACGATAATTGGTATCAGCAGGACCTTGTTTAAGAAGCAATTTAGTGACTGAAATAGTATCTAATTCTTTGATTTTTAAACGCATTTCTTGATGGGAAATAGCTGAAATTTCTTTTACTTTTTTAGTTGTAAAGTCAAAAAAACCAGCATTCAAATCGTTTACGATTACCGCAAAATTTGCAAGCATTAAAGCTTCTTTTTAAGAGGATGTAAGTTTTCTTTTATTGGCTTAATTCGTTGATTTGGAATCCCATAGTAAAGTGATTGATTTATTTCTTCTTGTAATTTTAATCCTTTTTTTGAAATTGTTGAATCTGTTGCAAATAGAGGTTTAAATCCTCTTTCAGTGTAGAATTTTATTATTGTTGCACTCACTTTTTCGGATATTCCCAAAGAGGAAAGATAAGAATCTGTGATAATTTGTTTCATTTTTGCCGTTGCACTTAGTTTTTTGTCTTTTAAAAAGTTTTTTTCGACTTCTACTTGACTTTCTGAGCAAGCTAAAAGCAAAAAGATGATTAAAAAATAGGGAATAATTTTCATCGTTAGTTATTTGAACGCTAAGTTCTATTAATTTTACTCAAGATACAACTAAATTGAAAGAATGAGTCTAGTTTTAATTATTATTGGGATAACCGTATTGATTTCATTCTCAGTGGAAAACAAACCTGACCAAAAGGAAAAGATGCTTTTCATACCAAATCGCATTAAACACAATGGCGAGTTTCACCGAATGATTAGTTCTATTTTCATTCATGCTGACCTTAATCACTTGGTTTTTAATATGGTTTCACTTTATTTTTTAGGAAATCTCTTTGAGCAACAAATGATTCAAATTTACGGCGTACAGTTAGGAAGTGTCAATTTTCTTTTATTGTATCTTTTAGGTGGAATTGCATCAGAAGTTTATCCTTTTATACGTCATCAAGACGATCCTTATTATAGAAGTTTAGGTGCTTCTGGAGCGGTTTCAGCAGTTGTTTTTGCAGCTATATTTTGGAATCCAACCATGAATTTATATTTGTTTTTTATTCCAGTTCCAATTCCAGCTTATATCTTTGGACCCATTTACTTAGCATTTGAATATTTTGCGATGAAAAAAGGAACAACAAACATAGCTCACGATGCGCATATTGGTGGAGCTCTTTTTGGAATTTTCTTTGTTTTATTGTTGAATCCAAATAAAGGTTTGGAATTTTTTGAAGCGATTTTTTAGACTATGGCAACACTTTACGTCAACAACAACGGCACAATATTAACGGCAGATGCGCCGACAATTCATCCTGGAAACAGAGGGTATTTATACGGTGATGGTGTTTTTGAAAGCATCCGAGTAATGAATGGTAGACCTTTAAATGTTGCTAATCATATACGTAGAATGCTTGAAGGAGCAAAAGTGATCAAAATGAGAACTCCAGCTTTTTTCACCACTTCCTTTTTTGAAGAGAAAATTATTGAGTTGCTTCGGATGTCTAATATTACAGAGGGCGGACGTTGTCGCATGTCGTTGGATCGTGCAACAGGTGGTTCATATTTACCAGAATCAAATGAATGCACCTTTTATATCGAGGTTTATCCCTACGATGTCAGCCATTTTGAATTGAATGCCAAAGGATTAGAAGTTGATATTTATCAAGACATTAAGATTCAAAAGAACTTTTTGTCGAATTACAAAACCAAGGCTGGTTTGACTTATGTCATGGCGGCAATTGCAGCAAAAGAGAAAAATTTAGACGATGTATTCCTAGCAAATGACAAAGGAAACATTCTTGAAACTTCTTGTTGTAATGTTTTTATCGTAAGTAATGGTGTGCTTTACACTCCTGGATTAGACGAAGGATGTTTAGCAGGAACGATGCGCATGCAAATCATCAATCTAGCCATTGCAAATGGAATTAAGGTCTATGAATGCACCATTCTACCACAAAATTTACTTGCAGCAGATGAAATATTTGTGACCAATGCCATTCGTGGAATCAATTGGATTGGTGGATATAGAACGAAGCGCTTTTTTAATAATATGTCGAGAAAGTTGGTTGTTCTTCTTAATGATTACTGGGAAAGAGAACTTGGAATTTAATTCAGAGTTGAAAACGGAGAACGAAGAACTGAGAGTTGAAGGTTGAATCCGCCGTGGCGGAGTAAAATTGATAATGTAAAATGAAATTTACCTTTCACTTCAATTTAAAATCATAAATCAAGAATTAACATTTCAATTAATGATTTACATTGATTTTCTTCGACCAAAAAATCCCAATCAAAAATTAAGCATCAAGAATCAAAAATCACTTTTAGTTATTTAACCTTAAACTCAAACATTTCCTCCCCATTCAATGAGGCTGTCAAAACATCGCTAATAGCAACAGGACCAACGCCTGAAGGAGTTCCTGTATAGATTAAATCGCCTGTTTTTAAGGTTACAAATTTTGAAATGTAGGCAATCAATTGATCGATGGAGAAAATCATATCGGAAGTTTTACCAATCTGCCGAACTTCTCCATTTTGTGAAAAGGTAAATTCGGTGTTTTCAAAATCTAGATCAGCAATTTTAATCCATTTAGAAGAAATCGGTGCGCTGTTGTCGAATGCTTTTGCTTTCTCCCAAGGAAGACCTTTTTCTTTGCATTGACTTTGTAAATCTCTTGCTGTAAAATCAATTCCTAAAGTAATTTCAGAGTAGTATTTGGAAGCAAATTTCTCTTCGATGTTTTTTCCAACTTTATCAATTTTCACAACAATTTCACACTCAAAATGCAAGTCGTTCGTGAAATTTGGGTAATAAAAATCACCTTCTTTTAACAAGGCAACATCAGGTTTCATAAAAAAAATGGGTTCTGTTGGAACAGCGCTATTCATTTCTTTGGCATGTTCGGCGTAATTTCTTCCGATGCAAATTATCTTCATTTGGAATTGAATTTATTTTTTAAACTTTCTAAACTATTTTCAGTGATAGGTGCGTCTTTTTTCTCTGCTTCTTTGATTTTTTCCATTTCTCGACGCAAACATTCTTTGGTATATCGTGGGAAATCTGTTTGATCAGAAGTCATCCAACCAAAATAACCGGGTTCAATTTTGCTAACTTCTTTGATGGTTTTGCCCTTGTGTTTCCCGAAATTATAAACAGCTTCTCCTTTTTCATTTTTCGCTAAACGACCCGCTAAGTCAATCAATTCAAAGGTTCCAGCGCGTGAAAATTCAGCTAAACTCGTTATGTCTATTTTACTTTTTAACTCAGGCGTTTCTTTGTAACGTTTCAATTGCGCAAGAAAAACATCCAACGTTGCTTGCGTATCATACAAGGCATCGTGTGCGTTTTTCATTTCTTCTCCACAATAAAATTTGTAAGCCGCAGCAAGTGTTCTTTGCTCCATTTTGTGAAAAATGTTCTGAATATCTATGAATTTACGAAAGGAAAAATCGAAGTTGATTCCAACTCTCAAAAACTCTTCTGCTAAAACAGGAATGTCGAACTTATTGGAATTATAACCAGCCAAATCCGCATCGCCAATAAATTCAATCAACTCAGGAGCAAACTGGCTAAAAGTAGGTTTATCTTGGATTAATTCATTTGAAACTCCATGAATATCAATCACTTCTTGAGGGATAATCATTTCTGGATTTATCAGTTGATTTAATTCCGTTCGCTCACCTGAAGGATTCAATTTAATTATCGCGATTTGAACGATTCTGTCGGTATTGATTTGAAGTCCTGTGGTTTCCAAATCAAATACACACAGCGATTTTGTAAGTTGTAAATTCATAGTTTAAAAGTAATAAATACTTTGATTTTGATAGAGAATAATTTATTAAAAGTTGGGTTTTGTGAAAGTAATTATGATTGTTTCTTCAAAAAAAATCATAATTACTTTCCCAAAAATTTCATTCATATTTACTTTTAAATAATGAGTTACGAATTCAGTTTCACAAGTTAAAAATGCCAGTAAAAGTTCATGCTTGTTGGTAAATCCGTTTTTGAAAGTCTCAATTTGTCAAAAGATTTAAGTAATTTTCAATTGAATGTCGAAGATGGAATTTATTTTGTGAATGTTATAAATTTGTCGACTAAGTAAACTTTAGTGCAGAAATTGGTTTTTAAATAAATAGAACCTCACCCCTCGTGCCCAAGTCCTCGTTTCTAGTCATTGTTAATTTTGCGAATATTTATTTTGCGAAGAGCGCTACCAAAATCTACGTTCGCAATTTTCAATTATTAGTTCGTAATTTTTTGTTTGTAATTGTAATTTTTATCGTGAGTTTCACTTTTTTTCCCTCAGTCCACTTTTTTCCTTTTACATTTGTGCCCAAAATAAAATCCATGTCGAAAAACTTAGTCATCGTTGAGTCCCCTGCAAAAGCAAAAACAATAGAAGGTTATTTAGGAAAAGACTTCACCGTAAAATCTAGTTTTGGGCACGTAAGAGACCTTGCGAAAAAAGGATTAGCAATTGAAATCGAAAATAAATTCAATCCACTTTACGAAGTCACTCCAGATAAGAAAGCGCTCGTTGCAGAACTGAAGAAATTATCAAAGGAAGCGGAAGTTGTATGGCTAGCAACCGATGAGGACCGTGAGGGAGAAGCGATTTCTTGGCATTTATATGAGACTTTAGATTTAAAGAAAAAAGATACAAAACGCATCACTTTTAACGAGATTACAAAAACGGCCATCTTAAAAGCAATTGATAATCCACGCATTATTAATAAGCAATTGGTAGATGCACAGCAAGCACGTCGCGTTTTGGACAGAATAGTTGGTTTTGAACTTTCACCTGTTCTTTGGAAAAAAATACGTCCAAGTTTATCTGCGGGTCGTGTTCAATCTGTAGCAGTGAAATTAATTGTTGAACGCGAAAAAGAAATTGATGCATTTTCAGTTGCTAACTTTTTCCGAATTACAGGAAATTTTGAGTCTGCAAAAGGAAACTTTAAAGCAGAATTTAGCAAGCAATTAAGTGATGCAGAAACTGCGAAAGTTATTCTTGAAACGTGTGCAACAACGAACTTTTTCGTAGAAGATATTCAACAGAAACCTGCAACTAAATCGCCGGCAGCACCTTTTACCACTTCAACTTTGCAACAAGAAGCGAGTTTGAAATTAGGTTTTTCAGTAACACGTACAATGAGCGTTGCACAACGTTTGTATGAATCTGGAAAAATCACGTACATGAGAACGGATTCAGTGAATTTATCAGATACAGCAATTAATGCTTCGAAAGCGGCAATTATTGAATTATATGGTAGCGATTTTTCGAAAACAAGAAAATATACTTCTAAGTCGGCAGGTGCTCAAGAGGCACACGAGGCAATTCGTCCAACTGATTTTATGGTTTCAAAAACGGATGGAGAAGCAGAAGAACAAAAATTATATGAGTTGATTTGGAAACGTGCAATCGCAAGTCAAATGTCGGATGCACAGTTGGAAAGAACGACTATTAAAATTGGTGGTTTACCAAACGGCGATGCTTTCAATGCTAAAGGAGAAGTGATTCGTTTTGAAGGCTTTTTGAAAGTTTATTTAGAATCGTCTTTGGATGACAACGACGAAGAAAGTGATTCTGGTTTATTGCCAGCTGTTGTTAAAAACGAAAAATTAGACCTGGGAAGTGCAATTGCATTAGAACGTTTTACTCGTCCTCCTTCAAGATATGTAGAAGCTTCTTTGGTTAAAAAATTAGAAGAGTTAGGAATTGGTCGTCCATCAACGTATGCACCAACAATTTCAACTATTCAAAAAAGAGGTTACGTTGAGAAAAAAGAACGCGATGGAGAAGTGAGAAATTACTTGTCAATTGAGTTGAAAAAAGGAAAAATCACCGAACAAACGAAGTCAGAAACGACTGGAAAAGATAAAAACAAACTTTCACCTACAGATATTGGAATTGTAGTAACAGATTTCTTGCAAGACAATTTCAAGCAAATTATGGATTACCATTTCACAGCATCTGTGGAAGCACAATTTGACGAAATTGCAAAAGGAAAACAAGAGTGGACAACAATGATGGATGGTTTTTATAATCCATTCCATAAAGAAGTAGTGGACACGCTTGAAAATTCAGATCGTGCAACAGGTGAAAGAGATTTGGGAATTGACCCGATTTCTGGAAAGAAAGTTATTGCGCGTATCGGGAAATTTGGTCCAATGATTCAAATTGGTGATGAGAAAGTAGATGGGGAAAAAGCACGTTTTGCTTCCCTTCAAGCGAATCAATCAATTGGTTCAATCACTTTGGATGATGCAATGGAATTATTCAAGCTTCCAAGAACTTTGGGTGAATACGAAGGACAAGCCATCAAAGCAAATAATGGACGTTTCGGACCTTATGTGCAAGTTGGAAAATTATTTGTTTCCATTCCTAAAGAAGAAGATGCAATTTCAATCAGTTACGATAGAGCCGTTGAATTGTATTTGAAAAAGCAAGAAGACGATGCTAATAAAATGATTAAAGTTTTTGAAGAGCGTCCAGATGTGCAATTATTGAATGGTAGATACGGTGCATATTTGAAAATAGGAAAAGATAATTTCAAGTTGCCAAAAGATGTGATACCAGAAAATTTAACATTGGAAGAATGCATCAAAATTTCTGAAAGTCAAGAGGCTAAGCCGAAAAAGAAAAAACCATTAAAGAAAAAATAAAATAATTCAACGTTTGAATTTTTATACATTTGTGATATGAATGGCAGTGTTAACAAGGTAATTCTTATTGGAAATTTAGGCAAAGATCCTGAAATACGAAGGTTGGAGAACGGAGCTGTAATCGCTACATTTTCGTTGGCTACATCGGAAGTATTTACAGATAAATCAACAGGCGAAAAGAAAGAAATCACCGATTGGCACGACATCGTTTTATGGAGAGGTTTGGCTGAAGTTGCTGAAAAATACATTCGTAAAGGCGCAAAAATTTACGTTGAAGGGAAATTAAAAAAACGATCTTGGCAAGATAAAGAGGGTAACACACGTTATAGCACAGAAGTTGTTGGAGATGATTTGACAATTCTTTCTCGTCCCGATGTTGACAGAAATTACACACCATATTCAAGCGAAGGAAAACCAAATACTCCTTCATCTATTCAAGATTTATCGCCCAGTTTAGACGATGAAAATCCTTTTTGAGAAATGACCAAAACAGAACCTCCCAGTCAACCCTTAAATTATGTTGTTGAAGCTGGTTTTAATGAATCAACTTTTATTTATTTAGCAATAATTGCATTTTTGTTGTTGATTTCAGCATTGATGTCAGGTTCCGAATCCGCGTTTTTTTCATTGAAACCAGCAGAAAATGAAGATTTAAAGAAATCAAATGATAAGCAATCAAAGCTGATTCAAAACTTACTTTCTAAACCAAAAGAACTTTTAGCAACTATTCTAATTACTAATAATTTTGTGAACGTTGGTGTCGTAATATTATCGACTTTTGTTTTAGATGATATTTTTCCAGCCAAGCCAGGAACTGAATTACAACGATTTTTGATTGAAGTTGTAGGAATTACATTTTTAATTTTATTGACTGGAGAGGTATTGCCGAAAGTTTACGCCTCAAAAAATGCAGTTTTCGTTGTTAGATTTATGGCAAATCCTTTAACTGTTTTTGGGAAAATGCCACCTATTTCTTGGATTAAATTTGGGTTGGTTCACGGATCTTTTTTTATTCAAAAAATTTCTAAAGGTGGAGCAAAAATTAATACAGATGAACTTGAGCAAGCATTGGCTTTAACTCGTGAAGATTCAACGTCAGAAGATGATCATAAAATTTTGGAGGGAATTGTCAAATTTGGTAAAACCGAGGCGTGTCAAATTATGACACCACGAATTGAAGTAGATGCAATTGATAATACTTCAAATTTTAAAGAAGTTTTAGAGTTTATTTTAGAATCTGGCTATTCTCGAATTCCAATTTTTGAAGGTTCACAAGACAATGTAATTGGAATTTTATACATTAAAGATTTGTTGCAAAGTTTGAATCAAGATGAAAATTTTGATTGGCAAAAAGAAATCAGAAAACCTTATTTTATTCCAGAAAATAAGAGAATAAATGACTTACTTCAAGATTTCCGCAGTATGAAAATGCACATGGCAATTGTTGTAGATGAATATGGCGGGGCTAGTGGAATCGTAACTTTGGAAGATATTTTGGAAGAGATTGTGGGTGATATTACTGATGAATTTGACGATAATGAAGTTGTTTATTCAAAAATTGATGAAGCTACTTATTTATTTGAAGGACGAACTTCTTTGAATGATTTTTATAAGATTGTTGAATGTAACGAAGAATTGTTTGAATCATTAAAAGGTGAAGCTGAAACGATTGGAGGCTTAATCATCGAACAAGCAGGACGCATTTTGAGAAATAACGAATTCATTACAATTGAAAATTATAAGTTAATTGTAGAGTCATCCGACAAGAAAAGAATTAAAACGGTAAAAATTAAGATTTATATTCATGAATAAACTCATCTATACCTTCCTTTTTGTTTTTCTGCTAAGTGCTTGCGACGAATCAGCGCCAGTCCCTAAACCACCAACTTATTTGAAACTTGATTTCCCGAAACATTCATATCGACAAGTACAATCCGATTGTCCGTATTCATTGAGATTGGCGAATATCTTTAATTATAGAACAGCTCAAAAGCAAGGAAATACATATTGTACGCAAGAAATAGATTTAGGCCCTGTAAATGGCTCCTTGTTTATGTATTATTTGAATTTTCCTAATAATGATTCATTGGCCGAAGTCATCAATTTTGCAAATGATAAGGTTGATGAACACAAGATAAAAGCTGATAAAATTGACTTTGAACAAATCATCGATAAGAAGAACAAAGTGTATGGAACATTCTTTGAATTAAAAGGAAACGTGGCTACGAACTTCCAATTTTATTTGACAGATTCTACCAATAACTTTGTTCGTGGGGAGGTTTTATTAAACTGCAAACCCAATTACGATTCTTTACGACCTGTTTTAGAATACTTGAAAGTTGATTTATTAGAACTTGTTCATCATTTCAAATGGAGCAAGAAATAGTTTCGCATTCCGTTGTAATCGCTCTTGGTTCTAATAAAGGAGATAAGGCTGAAAATTTAAATGCCGCTCTGCAATTAATAAAAAGTAGAGTAGGAGAAGTGGTCAAAGTTTCTCAAGTCTATAAAAATCCAGCGCAAGGTTTTGAATCCGAAAATGAATTTTTTAATGCCTGTTTAATTTGTAAAACACATTTAGATCCCTTGCAAACTTTAATTGAGTTACAAGCAATAGAAAAACAGTTGGGAAGAATAAAAACTAAATTAACCTATGAAGATCGTTTGATTGATTTAGATATTATTTTCTTTGATGAGTCTATAATTAAGGAAGATAACTTACAAATCCCTCACTCTCTTTATCACGAACGTAACTTTGTTTTGATTCCGTTATTGGAACTTTTTGATTTTAAAGACCCGAAAACATTTTTAAATATCAGTCAATTAATAAGATAATTGAAAGAAAATTATTTTTTCAACAATAATTATTAGGTTTTTGATTGTAATTGTTTGTAAATTTGCCACGATTTTAAAAATACAAAAAATGAATATGAATAAAATTCTCTTAATGTCACTTGCTGCAGGAACGACTGCTCTTATGTCTTCTTGTGATTTAGTGAAAGATTTTACTTACAATGTGAATCCTAATCCATTAGAGATGCATGGTGACAACGTGAAATTTACAGTTGTTGTTAACGTTCCTGAAAAAGGATTAAATAAAAAAGTGAAAGCTGAAATCACTCCGAAGTTAGGTAACACTGCTATTGGCACTTGGGTTCTTCAAGGAGAGAAAATAACGGGAAATGGTCAAACAATAACTTTCAAACCGGGCGGTTCTGCAACATTCGATTTAGAAGTTCCTTATCGTCCAGATATGGAAGCTGCTGATTTAAAAGTAACGGGAAAAATTTTTAAAGGAACAAAAGATAAAGGTGAAATTCCTGAATTGAAAATTGCTGACGGTACTATCATTACCCCGTTAATGGTTAGAAAAGATTTCAAAGTTATATTTGAAAAAGACGCAATCATTAGAGAAACTGCAAAAAGCACAACTGCAACAATCAATTTTGACAAAGCGAAATCTGATGTGAAAGCAACAGAAATTAAAGATAAAGACATTGCTGATTTATTAGTTTGGTTAAAAGCGTCTGAATTAAATCCAAAAATTCAGATTACATCAATTGACATTAAAGGTTTTGCTTCACCTGATGGTGTTGAAGACAAAAATGCAAATCTGTCTAACGAAAGAACAAGGGCAGCTAGAAAAGCTATTGTTGAATTGATGAAAAAATCGAACATGTTAAATTGGGCTGATACTACTAAATATTCAATAGAAGGTAAAGGTGAAGATTTTGAAGGTTTCAAAGATCAATTAGCGGTTACTACAACAATCAATGAAGCTGACAAAAACCTTTTCATCCGTATTTTGGAAATGTCTAAAGATCCAATACAACGTGAGAAAGATATGGTTAACTTAGGTAAATCATATACTGAACTAGAAAAAGATGTTTTCCCTAAAATTCGTCGTGCTGTTATTACAGTTAATTACAAAGAATTAGGTTTAACTGATGACGAAATTATGACTGCTGCTAAAAATAACCCTGCTTCATTAGGAATTGAAGAATTATTGTTTGCTGGTGCAAGAGTAACGGATTTGAATGAGAAAGCTGCTATTTATCAAGCTTCAGCTCAAAATCATTCTTCAGATTACAGAGGCCATAATAACTTAGGAGCTGTTCAATTTTTACAAAACAAAGTTGCTGACGCTAAGAAAAGCTTAGAAAAAGCAAATAGCTTAAAAGACAATTCAACTTCTAAAAATAATTTGGCTGGTGTTGCAATTTCAGAAGGTGATAGAACAAACGCAAGAAAATTGTTAAATCAATCAAAAGGAAATAGTTTAGATGCAGGAAATGTTGTTTTTGGTTATAACAGTGCTTCTTTAGATATTTTAGATGGTAATTATTCAAGTGCAGAAAGTAACATTAAGGAAAATGGTTTCAATAAAGCATTAGCCTATTTACTTCAAAATAAATTACCAGAAGCAAAAGCCTCTTTAGCAAATGAAAAGGAGAGCGCTGATGTGGATTATTTGAAAGCTATTATCGCTTCAAGAGGTGGTGAAGGATCGGATGCAGTTGTAAACAATCTTAAAAACGCATTTTCAAAAGATAGTTCATTGAAAGCGAAAGCTGCAAAAGATAGAGAATTTGTTAAATTATTTGCTGATTCAAATTTTACTTCAGCAGTAAGATAATCTTAAAATAAATTACAATTAAATCCCGGATTCGTTCGGGATTTTTTTTGTCTTATTTTTTCAAGGTATTGTTGTTCCAATTGCCCTGGGCTTGCAATTATATGCGAATCGCAGTTTAAGACTTCAACATCCATTAGAGTGGTGTAGCCAATGTAACCATAAATCTTTTTTGTCTTTAACAATAATTCATCGGTTTCAATCCAATTATCGCTTGAATGAAATTTTTGGTTCAATTTTTCACTATGAATTAATTGTTGAACTTCACTTGAACCAACAATCGTTTGAATTTCATTAGATTCAAGTTCTTTTGAAAACATATGAAATAAATTAGACCAATATTCTTTCGGTCCACTTATTATTAAAACACTTCCAGATTTTAAATTATTCTTTGGATAAAGCATAAATCTAGAAAACCAACCTATATACCTTGATGTTGGAAAATGTTTATTTACTGATAATTTTCCAGCTAAAGCATTCTCTTGCTTGTCTACAATCCAAATAGAATCGAATTTTTTAATCTGTTTTTTGTGATAAAGTTTTAAAGGAAATTGAAACCAATTAATGGGTAAATTCAATTGATGTGTCATAAAAATGGAATGACATTTCTCACTTCGAAAGGTGTAACGATGATCTGAAATGACAATATCTATCTTTAATTCTTGAACATAGAATTCAACTTCTTTCAGTTCCAGTTTAGAACGCTTTAATAGCTTTCCGAGCGAAAAAAACAAATCATTGGTGTAATTTCCTTTTCCTGAAAATTTAAAAGGGTAACCATCATGTTCAATGAAATTTACTTTTTGACCGAAATATTGAACAAAAACATTTTTTTGCGCATTATCGCATGCAATAAAAATAGTATTATTCTTATTTAATAAATTGTGAATTAAAGAAATACAGCGGGAAAAATGCCCAAATCCCCAATTTAATGGAGAAATTAGAACGTTTTTGCTTTGTATTTGAGTTGGTAACATTTCTGTGAATAAATATTAAAAATACGCAAAATCGGGTTTTCTTTTCAAAGTTTATTAATTTTAGACCCAAATAAAAAAATCACACAATGATAGACGGAAACGAATTCAGAAAATACGCAACTAAACATCTTGGAATCAATAGTATGATGATGGATCATTATATCGAATCATCCATGACTCCTTATATAATTGAAGAACGTCCAATGAATATTTCTCAGCTAGATGTTTTTTCGCGTTTAATGATGGATAGAATTATCTTTTTAGGTACAGGAATAAATGACCAAGTTGCAAACATTATTAATGCACAGTTATTGTTTTTGGAATCTGTGGATGCGAAAAAAGATATTCAGATTTATTTAAATTCTCCAGGAGGTTCTGTATATGCAGGTTTAGGGATTTATGATACGATGCAATATATCCGCCCAGACGTTGCAACAATTTGTACAGGTATGGCTGCCTCAATGGGAGCGGTATTAATGTGTGCTGGTGCAAAGGGAAAGAGAAGTGCATTAAAACACGCGCGTGTAATGATTCACCAACCATTGGGAGGTGCTCAAGGACAAGCTTCTGATATCGAAATCACAGCAAGAGAAATTCAAAAATTGAAAAAAGAGTTATACGATATTATCGCTACTCATTCTAACCAACCTTTTGATAAAGTTTGGGCTGATTCAGACAGAGATTATTGGATGACATCTGAAGAAGCTAAAGAATACGGAATGGTTGATGAAGTTCTTTTAAGAAACCCTAAATAATTTTAAATGGCAAAAAAAGAAGCAACCTGTTCATTTTGCGGGTCAAATCGTAGTGCTGTTAAAATGTTAATTGCTGGTATTTCAGGTCACATTTGTGATAACTGCGCTTACCAAGCTAATCGTATTGTTCAAGAAGAAGTTTCTCACATATCAAAAAATCCAAACGCCAATTCCAAAGCAAGTAAAAAATTAGCTTTACTAAAACCAAGTGAAATTAAAGTTCATCTGGATGAATATGTAATTGGTCAAACGGATGCCAAAAAAGTATTATCAGTAGCTGTTTACAATCATTTTAAAAGATTGAATAATCCAAATGCTTCATCTGAAGTGGAGATTGATAAATCAAATGTTGTGATGGTTGGAAGAACTGGAACAGGAAAAACATTATTAGCAAAAACAATTGCAAAATTATTGAATGTACCATTTTGTATAGCAGATGCGACGGTATTAACAGAAGCTGGTTATGTTGGTGAAGATGTAGAAAGTATTTTGTCACGATTACTTCAAGCAGCAGATTATGATGTAGAAGCAGCACAAATGGGAATTGTTTTTATTGATGAAATTGATAAAATTGCAAGAAAAAGCGACAATCCCTCAATAACACGTGATGTTTCTGGAGAAGGCGTACAACAAGCTCTATTGAAATTATTGGAAGGTGCAACTGTTAACGTTCCCCCACAAGGAGGAAGAAAACATCCGGAACAAAAAATGATTCAAATTGACACTAAAAACATATTATTCATTTGTGGTGGTGCATTTGATGGAATTGAAAATATTATTGCTAATCGTGTGAACCGTCAAACAATTGGTTTTAGTGGAACAGAACAAGAAAGAATCGAACAAGACTCTTTGCTTAAATATATTAATCCATTGGATATTAAAACTTTTGGTTTGATTCCCGAACTTATTGGACGTTTTCCTGTTTTAACCTACTTAGAACCTTTAAGAGAAGAAGATTTGAAACGAATTTTAATGGAGCCTAAAAATGCATTAATCAAACAATATCTTCGTTTGTTCGAGTTAGATGATGTCAAATTGACAATAGAAAAAGAGGTTTACGACTTTATTGTTACGAAAGCAGTTGAATTTAAACTAGGTGCTCGTGGATTGCGTTCGATATGTGAAGCGATTTTAACAGATGCTATGTTTGAATTGCCATCCAACAATCAAAAAGTGTTTAATGTTGATTTGGAATATGCCAAATCAAAATTTGAAAAATCAAGTTTAGCTACCTTAAGGGTTGCATAATATTAGAATTTTAAGTAAAATAGTAATAAATGAAAACTATCCAATTTAGAGAAGCTTTAAGAGAAGCAATGTCTGAGGAAATGAGAAGAGACGAACGCGTTTTTTTATTAGGTGAAGAAGTCGCAGAATATAATGGTGCTTACAAAGTATCTCAAGGAATGCTTGACGAGTTTGGTTCAAAACGTGTAATTGACACTCCTATTGCAGAATTAGGTTTTGCTGGTATAGCTGTTGGTGCATCAATGAATGGATTGCGTCCAATCGTAGAATTTATGACTTGGAACTTTGCTATATTAGCGGCTGACCAAATTATAAATTCTGCGGCAAAAATGTTGCAAATGTCGGGAGGTCAATATCATTGTCCAATTGTATTTAGAGGAGGAAATGGAACTGCAGGTCAATTAGGTGCAACACATTCACAGTCATTTGAAGCTTTTTACGCACATGTACCTGGATTGAAAGTTATTACACCTTCAAATCCAGCAGATGCCAAAGGTTTATTAAAAGCTGCAATTCGCGATGAAGATCCTGTTGTGTTTTTAGAATCTGAAAAGATGTATGGTGATAAAGGCGAAGTTCCAGAAGGTGAATATATTATTCCGATTGGAGTTGCTGCAGTAAAAAGAAAAGGTACAGATGTAACATTGGTCTCCTTTGGTAAAATCATAAAATTAGCTTACGAAGTTGCTGAAATTCTCGAGAAAGAAAATATTAGCGTCGAAGTAATTGATTTAAGAACTATTCGTCCAATTGATTACGGAACTGTTGTTGAATCTATTAAGAAAACAAATCGCTGTGTGGTTTTAGAGGAGTCTTGGCCATTAGCTTCTATTTCAAGTGAAATAGCTTATCATTTACAACGTTACGCTTTTGATTATTTGGATGCACCAGTAGAACGGGTAACCCAAACAGACACTCCATTTGCATTTTCACCAACATTAATCGAAGAGGCATTACCAAATCAAGAACGATTAATTGCTGCAATCAAACGAACAATGTATAGAAGTTAATTAAATAACTTTCGAAATAATTAAGCCCTGTTAGAAGGGCTTTTTTTATGTCTAAATGTTTGAAAATAAATATACTAACATTATTTTGTCGAAAAAATCAATTATTTTTAACTTAATTATTGCATACTAAGATAAATATAGTATCTTTGCACCCCTCAAAGTGCGTTTGAGGTAGTATTTTATTTATTTAATTAAGAGTATTTTATGCCAACTATTCAACAGTTAGTTCGCAAAGGAAGAACTGCGGTGGTAAAGAAAAGTAAATCCGCTGCACTTGATTCGTGTCCGCAACGTAAAGGGGTATGTGTACGTGTTTACACAACTACGCCAAAAAAACCTAATTCAGCGATGAGAAAGGTAGCTCGTGTTCGTTTAACTAACGGCAAAGAGGTCAATGCTTACATCGGTGGTGAAG
>CALPMC020000026.1 GCA_943324565.2 Chitinophaga pinensis
GAGTGATAATTGTCCAGATACGGCTTACCAGCAAATCATTTTCGACAACGATCCATTTTATTATGTGCCGAATACTTTTATTCCAGATGGCGATGGTGTAAATGATGTTTGGAATGTTGTTTTTTCTAGTCCTGAGGACGTCAAGAAATACACGATGCAAATTTTTGACCGTTGGGGAGAATTGGTTTTTGAAACGACAAACATCTATCAAGGTTGGGACGGAACGTACAGAAATAGCCAATGTCAAGATGGTACTTACGTGTGGAAATTGACCTTTTCTTGGGATGATTACCGCATTTTCCAGAGCTTAGGACACGTGAATTTATTGAGATAGGGGAGAAGGGATTACAGATTGGAAGATTACAAATTGCAGATTTAATTTGCAATCTGTAATCTGCAATCAAATAAACTAGTAATAATCTTTAATAACCAACTTTAGACCTCACTCTTTTCAGAACTTCTTTTGCAACATCTTTTGCTTTTAGCGCTCCGATTTCAAGTGCTTTATCAATCTGAGAAACATCAGCCATTAATTCGTTGAATTTTTTTCTTGGCTCAGCATATTTTAATAAAATCAATTCGTAAAGAGCTTGTTTTGCGTGACCATAACCGTAATTTCCACCCAAATAATTTCCACGCATTATTTCAACTTCCGATTCAGAAGCCAATAATTTGAAGAGTGCAAACGTATGGCAAGTATCTGGATTTTTAGGTTCCTCAAGAGGAGTACTATCTGAAACAATTGACATAACTTGTTTACGTAAGGCTTTTTCTGGTAAGAAAATATCGATGTAATTTTCGCGTGATTTACTCATTTTTTCACCGTCTGTTCCTGGAATCAACATTGTATCTTCCTGAATTTTTTCTTGAGGCGCAATCAATGTTTCCCCATATTGTAAATTAAAACGACGAGCAACATCTGCTGCCATTTCTAAGTGTTGTTTTTGGTCTTTTCCAACAGGAACTATTTCGGCATCATATAGCAAAATATCAGCTGCCATAAGAATTGGGTAAGTGAATAATCCGCCATTTACATCGTCTAAACGATCCGCTTTGTCTTTAAAACTGTGTGCAAGCGTCATTCGATTGTAAGGGTAGAAACAAAGCAAGTACCACATTAATTCGGTTACTTCAGTCACATCACTTTGGCGATAAAAAACTGTCTTTTCAGTATCCAAACCAAAGGCCAACCAAGTTGCTGCAGTAGCATACGTATTTGAACGCAATTGCTCTCCATCCTTTATTTGAGTTAAAGAATGTAAGTCTGCAATGAATAAAAATGACTCATTTTCTGGTTGTTGAGCTAAATTAATTGCAGGAATTATCGCACCCAAAATATTACCCAAATGAGGAGTACCTGTGCTTTGAATTCCTGTTAAAATACGTGCCATCTTAAACTTTTTTTTCAAAATTAATGATTTCAATTGAATGCAAACGTGTATAGTTTCTAATTGAAATTACTATATTTGACTATGAAGACAATTATTGGGGTGTTTGGATTGATTTGGAAATTCTATATTGCCATCATTTTTGTGTTTTTTGCAATTTTACTTTATCCTTTCTTCTTTGCCGTTCTTTTTCGTCCACATTGGAAGAAATTTAGTTTTTACCTCTTCATTTTTTGGAGTTGGATGATGCGAATATTTTGTTTTTATCGCGTTAAAACTATCGAAAATCATGAACTACCAGACGGACCTTACGTGATTATCGCCAACCATACTTCTTATTTGGATATTTTCTTTATGTATTCTATTTTGCCAAAACATCCTTTCGTTTTTCTTGGTAAAAGTGAAATTTTAAACTATCCGATTATTAGTACCTATTTCAAAAACCTAAATATACCAGTTTATCGTGGAGATAAAAGTAAAGCAGGAAGAAGTTATACACTTGCATCTAAGGCAGTTGCTGAAGGTTGGTCTTTGGTGATTTTCCCTGAGGGTGGTATTCCTGATCATCAATGTCCGAAAATGGTGCCATTTAAAGATGGGGCATTTAAATTAGCAAAAGCCCTAAACGTTCCTATAGTTCCTTTAACTTTTACTAATAATTATAAATTGTTTTCTGATCCAACTGAAATTCTTGGGCCTGCAAGACCTGGAGTTGCAAGATTGTATGTAAATCAGCCTATTTCAATAATGCAAATTCAAGAAATGGAAGTCAATGAATTAAGAAATTTAAGTTTCGAATTAGTGAATGCACCGATATTAAAAGAATATCCGCATTTGAAGGATTGAATCGTTAATTCTATAATTGGTAGTACTTTTGTACTTCAAATTTAAGTAATGAATTTTAGTTGTAAAGGTGTTGCTTTCGCAATGTTTGTTTTAGTACTTGTAAGTCAGTCTTTTATAGCCCAAAATTTACAAACGATAAAAGGAACCATTTCTGACAAACAATCGCAGCAAATCATTTTTGGTGCAACCATTCAAATTTTAGAATCTAGTCCTTTAAAAATTTCAAAAACAGACGCAAATGGAAATTATAGAATTTCGGATATTGCTCCTGGTCGCTATATCTTAAGAATTTCGTATTCAGGCTATAAAGAAGCAACTATTTCAAATATCATTGTATCTTCAGGCAAGGAAACGATTTTGGATATTCAGTTAGAAGAATCCATTGCTGAAATTGGCGAAGTAACAGTTCAATTTAAAAAGAACGGCTTAAATAATGAATTGACGAGTGTGAGTGGTCGTTCTTTTTCAATGGAGGAAGTGAATCGTTACGCTGGTGGACGTTCAGATCCAGCTCGATTAGCAGCTAATTTTGCTGGAGTAAGTTCTCCTGACGATACGCGTAATGATTTGGTTATTAGAGGGAATTCTCCAGTTGGTGTTTTGTGGCGAATTGAAGGTTTAAATGTTTCAAACCCCAATCATTTTTCAACAATAGGAACAACGGGTGGACCTGTTTCAGCGATAAATACCAATTTACTTCGCAATTCAGATTTCATGACTTCTGCTTTTCCAGCGGAATATGGAAACGCAAACGCTGGTGTTTTTGATTTAGGCTTAAGAAATGGTAATAGCGAAAAAAGAGAACATACATTCCAATTTGGTGTTTTGACAGGTATCGAATTAGTGACCGAAGGACCGATTAAAAAAGATAATGGCTCATCGTATTTGGTGGCATATCGCTATGGCTTTTCGAGTGTCGCTCAGTCGATTGGTTTACCTATAGGAACTGCCGCAACGCCTTATTATCAAGATTTTTCGTTTAAAATCAATACTGGAAATACGAAGATTGGCAAGTTTACATTTTTTGGTATTGGAGCGTTAAGTAGAATTGATTTTAAACATGATAAAGTTGACAGTACAGATCTTTTTGCTATTCCTAATCGCGACAGTTATTTTACGAGTGAAATTGGTTTGCTCGGAGTTAAAAACGTTATTCGAGTAAATGAAAAATCTTATTTTAATACAGTTGTTGGTGTCAATTATGCAGGTTCAAGTTATTTACAAGACAGTTTAAATCCAGTAAAAGAACCTATTCGTACGATTGATAATTTGACAAATCGAGCAAATTTCACTTTAAACTCTTCCTTTAATTCAAAAATTAGTGCCAAATTATTTATTAAAACAGGAATAATCGCGGAACTATTATCGATTAAATTGAAGTATCGAAATAGAGAAAATTCGGTAGAATGGATAGAGTATTGGAATACGAATCAAAAAACAGGATTAATTCAAGCTTACGTTCACTCGAAATATAATTTCACTAACGATTTGACGTTGAATCTAGGTTTACATACACAACTTTTGACACTTAATAATTCATACGCCATTGAGCCAAGGGTTGGAGTGAAGTACCAATTTTCGAAAAGTAGCACTCTTAGTTTTGGTTATGGTATGCACAGTCAAATGCAACCTTTAGATGCTTATTTTTTCCAATCATTTAATCAAGGAGTTGCCCAGCAATTAAATCGAGGAATGGATTTCTCTCGAAGTCAGCAAGTTGTGTTGGGTTATGAAATTCTTCCGTTTAAAAGTTGGCGATTTAAGACAGAAATTTATTATCAATATTTGAGCAAAGTGCCAGTTCAAAAAAATCCTACAAGTTATTCCATGTTGAATGCAGGTGCGACCTTCTTTCCGAACGATAAAACTGATTTAGTAAATGAAGGAACGGGCGAAAACTATGGAGTTGAACTAACTATCGAACGATTTTTCAGCAAAGGTTTTTATGGTTTAATTACAGGCTCAAGATATGAATCTAAATACATTTCTTCTGATGGAATCAAGCGCAACACAGCTTTCAATGGTCGTTATGTTTACAATGTTCTAATCGGAAAAGAGTTCAAAGTTGGTAAGGAAAAGCGAAACGCAATAGCACTTGACGTTAAGTTCACGCATGCAGGAGGAAGATATTACACGCCTATCAATTTGGAGTTGTCTCAATTGGTTCAATTTCAAGTTAATAAGGGTGATGCATACGCTTATTCGGAGAAATATTCTGATTTCTTAAGATTGGACGTGAAGCTCGGTTATACGATGAATTCTAAAAAACGTAAAATTTCACAATCTTTGTCTTTTGATGTGAATAATGTAACGAACAGAAAAAACATTTTCGCTGAACGATTTAATCCGAGCACGAATAGCATTAACATTGCCTATCAAATTGGATTTTTCCCAAATTTCGTTTATCGATTGCAGTTTTAGAAAAGATTATTACCGCAAAATAATCTTGGAATTATTTTAATTCAATAATTTTCGATCCACTCGAAAGTGACTTTTTGTTTTCCACCCAAGGCATTGCTAAATCATTTTTTGAAATTTGATTTTTATTTGAATAATGTATGGTGTATTTCATTGAATCAATCTCCAAAATTCTACCTTGATTCGATTTTGAAATACTAACATTTTGATTGTCAATTTTTAAATTAGCATTTTTCTTATGAATAGATACATATTTAACTTCGCCGGGATAGTTTTTCAAATAAGAAGAAACAGTAAATTTTACTTTATCCAATTTTTCAACTGGCGTATCATAAAAACAAACGATATCGGATTTGTTCTTAACAGTGATAACTAATTGATTATTATTGAAAATACAAATATGTTTTGCTTGTAAGTTTTCATAGCGTTGGTAAACAATAAGACCCAAAATAAGTAGAAACGAAGCCGCACTAACTTTCCATATTTTTGTTCTAGGTAATTGATTTACAACTAGAAACAAAACATAAGTTAGTAGACAGGTTGTTAAAAAAGAAAATGTAAATCCGTAAGCAACAGCTCCGGGTAATTGTTCAATCCAAACTAAAAATTGATACATTAAATAAATACTAACGAAAAGTCCAAAGCCAATAACAGTATTAATAATTGGAACAAAACTAAAAGCAAAAAGTGCGATTCCTCCACCTAAAATGACACCTGAAAACAACATAATCCCGAGGTTCGCAACTGCAAAATAATTCGGAAATTGATGAAAATAATAGAGTGAAAGTGGAACAGTCATGAATTGTGCGGAAAGACCAACTGCTGTACCTTCCCAGAAAAATTTAATGATTTTGTTTTTCGTTGGTACCCAATTCGTAACCTGTTTATTGAAAGTAAAAATCCCAAGCATCGCGATATAGGAAAGTTGAAAACCAATATCAAATAAATACAAAGGTTGAAAAATCAAAAGAACAAATGCGGTAAAGAATAAAGTATTGATTGGGTTATAGTTTCGTCCCATTATTTGAGCTAATGCTAAAACTGAAAACATAAAAACAGCCCGAATAACACTTGGCGAAAAACCTGTCATTAGCGCATAAATCCAAAGAATACCAACAACGATAATAACTGCTTGTTTACGTTTAATGTATTTCCCAAAAAGCTTAAAAAAACCCAGAAAGATTGGAAGCATTATCCCTACGTGTAAACCTGAAACAGCTAAGGCATGCATAGCACCTGTTGCAGTAAACGCATTTCTAATTTCAGAGTCAATAAGTGATTTGTCACCAAGAATTAAGGCAGTTCCAATTGCCAATTCTTCACCATCTAAATAGGTATCTAATATTGAAATAAAAAGTACATTTAAGTCAGTTATAAAATCGTAAAAAGTATTATTGGGTACTTTGTCAAGAAATTGAAAGTCAGCTTCTTGAAAGAAACACATTTCTTTTATTCCTTTACTTTTCCAGAATAATTGTAAATCAAAGTCTCCAGGATTGTTTTTATTTTCAATTGGAAATAAGGTAGTTGCCACTTGTAGAACATCGTATTTATTGATCGCTTGTTTTGTTTCAGCGTAGAAAACCACACGCTTTTTACTTGCTTTCAATTTATTATCTTCTAAATGGCAAATTTGAGCAACACCTTTTGACCAACCTTCTTTTTTCTGATATTCATCAACTCGGAGTATTAAAACTCCATCTGATTTTTTTTCTTCAAAATGTATGTAATTGTAATTTTCTAAAGCTATATATCCTAAGCAAATAAAGGAAATAGAGGTGAAAATTATAAAATAACGTTGAAGGTGTTTTCTTAAAATAATAAAAATAATAGCAGTTGAAATGGCAAGTATTGGAAATAAAATGCTTAATTCTTTACTGGCATAAAAGAAATTCAAAATTATTCCAAGCATCAAAAAACAACTCAAAAAAGCAAAAGGAAATCGATGAAAGGATGGAAATTTTATCATTTTTCTGCGCTATAATTCCCATTTTCGTATCGCACGCGTTCTTCTTTAACTAATTTGCGCAACATACTAGTTAATTCATCTTCTTCACTTCTAAAATAACCTTTAACTTCTTGAATATTTGTTGGTTTTTGAAGAAATCTAATTAATTCTTTTTCATTCAAATTCTTGTTTTTGTATTTTGTTAGGCAGGCATCACATTTTCCGCATTCATTTGTTTGTTGTCCAAAATAGCCAATAAGTAATTGAGCACGGCATTTTTCACCTTCACAAAACTCCAACATATAATTCGCTTTGTCAATGGCAGTTATTTTTCGATCATGAAAAATTTCTGGTTTCAATGAAAAATCAGCATCTGCCAAACGTTCTATTAAAAAGGTTATGGAAGGTAAATTACTTCTCCAACTAACATCTAAAATACCAAATTTTTGAATTTCATCAATTTGCTTTTTAAATTCCTGCTCACTTATTTTCAGTCGTTTACATATCTCTGACTCATGAATAGCTTGATAAGTTTCAAAAACACCAGAGTAGGAACGAGTCAAGATTGAAGTAATCGGATAATATTTTTCATGGCTGATTTGAAAATTGTATAAATCTCGATTTTCAACCGTAAATTTTATTTTAGTTGGATGATAAAATCCCTCTGAAAGTAAGATGTTCCCATTGGATTCCAATAACTTAAGTGAATTATAAAGAACAGTATATTCTATATTAAATTGTTTACAGACGTACTTTAAATCTATTGGATAACTTTCGTCTTTTCCAGAACCTATTGCAATTTTTAAGTGGTTACAAATTGCACGATAACAATGCATAACCGTTTCCTTGTATGGATATTTCTTTTCAATTTGCTCCAATAAATTCTTACCATCATTGGGAGCATAGTAAGCAATAGCAATCGACTCTTTTCCATCGCGACCACCACGTCCTGCTTCTTGGAAATAGGCTTCTGGTGATGCTGGAATTTCGTAATGTATAACAAAACGCACATTTGGTTTATCTATTCCCATTCCAAAAGCGTTTGTTGCGACAATGATTTTTATTCGTTCACTGAGCCAAAAATTCAACATCTGACTGCGTTCTTCTGCGTTCATCCCACCGTGGTAAACTCCACAATTAATTCCGTTAGCGATTAGTATTTTCGCTACATCTTTAACGCTTTTTCGTGTTTGACAATAAACAATTCCAACATCATTTGATTTTTTACAATAGTCAATAATATTTTGAATTTTATTTTCTGTTGGGTAAACGGTATAAGTCAGATTTTTACGTTCAAATGAAGCTTCGTGAATTTGAGGTTTATGAAGCTTTAGTTTTTCGATGATGTCAGCTCGAACTTTTTCATTCGCAGTTGCGGTTAAAGCAAGAAATGGAACTTCTGGATGTATTTCTCTCAAATCTGAAATACTTGTAAAAGCTGGACGGAAATCATGACCCCATTCAGAAATGCAATGCGCTTCATCTACCACAATTAGCCCAACTTGCATTCGCTTGAAGCGCTCTATAAACAGAGGTGTTTTTAATCGCTCTGGCGAGGTGTATAAAAAATCTAAACCTCCAAAACGTGCATTATCCAAAGTGATGTCAATATCTCGATAGGACATTCCACTTGTAATAGCTTTTGCACGAATTCCTGCTTTTTCTAAGTTGATAACTTGGTCTTGCATTAAAGCAATCAAAGGAGAAATAACGATTGTAAGTCCTTCACGTGCTAAACCTGGAACTTGAAAACAAATTGATTTCCCACCACCAGTAGGCAATAAAGCAAGGACATCGTGGCCATTTATCGCATCATCAACAATTTCTTCTTGCATTGGTCGAAAGGAATCAAAACCCCAATATTTCGATAATATTTCAATGCTTTTTTTCACGTTAATGATTTTTTAAACACAACTAATTTGTTAGATAAAGGTAGAAAAATTAGTTATTGTTTCACAAATCGAATTGTTTCTATAAGTTCTTTATTTCTTAAAATTCTAACAAAATAAATTGAACTTCTAAATGAATTTGCGTTCACGGAAGTCGTTAAACTCTCAGTTGAGAAGTTCCCTGTATATATAATTCTTCCACTTAAATCAAAAATTTCTAAACTGCATTCTTTTGCAACTGTTTCATTATCATGATGAATTTGCAAATCTCCCGAAGTTGGATTCGGAAAGAGGGAGAAATGAATATTTGGGCCATCAGGTATTTTACTGAAAATAGCTTTGAAATTTGTGTTGGTAATTGATACGTTACCTTCAAAAATAGGATTTAAAGTGTCAGTAACATAAGCATTCGGTTCCCAATGAGAGAATTGAAATCCAGGTTTAGCAATCGCTTTCATTTGTATCGGAACTCCATCAAAATAAAATCCATTCCAAGGGTAAAATGTTGGTTGAATGGTGTTTAATTGAATCTCACCTTTACTTTCTGGAAATACATTTAATGAAATTGCGACCTTTTTTTCAAGATTAAATTCAGTTACAATTTGATTTTGAACAACTAAATTTCTGCATGCAAGTTGATCTCTAAATGTAAAATGATTGTTTTTAAATTCCGCCATTTGTCCTTCAATGTTGTTTGGATCTCCCCAACGCTCAAACTGCTTTGGCATTTCGGTATTCATTCCGTCAAAAAATGTTTGTTCAATTGCCAATAAATTAGCTGTTTGATAACTTGTATTAATTTGGTCGGCATAACGATTGATAAAGTAGTTTTTATAACTAGGATTTTGAATTGACCGAAGCCAAATATTAATGTATGGATTTGAAGTCGATTGATTTAACATATAGTTTAAATGATTGTCAGTACAACTTGTCCATCCATTTGGTTGCATCGAAAGTTCTAAGTCTATCAATGCAAATCGCCATCTGTAATTGGTTTTATCAGAACGATAAATTTTGATATTATTTTGTGGCCAATCCACATTTCCCATCCAAGATTCAGAAATAATATAATCGGTGTAATGTTTTAAATCAAAGTATTGGTCAGCGTTTTCCATATAGTTTAAACTTGTTGGACTTAAGTTTAAGAAGTCATCATACGAATCCAAGAAATTTTCAACAACTCCTTCAACTGCTCGCAAAACACTGCCATAAAAATAACTCATTGAAAGAATCTCAATTGAGTCTTTTTGTGGTGAATCATTGTAAATCTCAAAATATTCAGGATTAAATTTTTCACGTAATTCATAGAGTCCAAAGTATTCACCATTGATATAAACACTAACAGGACGATAGCCAGAATAATAATTATCCGTTCCTTGACTCATCATAAAGACTTGAGAAGCATCTTTATAGGGTAATTCTAACCATTGATTACTTCCGTTTCGTAGATACAAATCACTGAATTTATTTCGATTTGAACGGTTAGGAATCAATTGTTGATTTACTGGTCCACCACCTAATGCTCCGTGGTCAAAAGAAAGTCGAAATGAACGTTGAGGATTTCCACGACTGCCTCCAGCACCTCCATCCATTCTGATAGCTGTTTTTCGATTAAAAAGTAAAGTGTGATTTTCATCTTCGTTTAAATAAGAAACAAAAGCTTGTTTGATGTCATCTGAATTTGGGTTGTCAAAGATTCCATTTGGACCATAAAGATTGGAATTATTAGTTGATAAAAGAAGTATTGGTGTTGTGTGTTCTACATCAAATAAATAGGTTGAAGCTGTATTTTCACTCGGAATATAATTACTTGGATTTAAAGGAAATATGCGTGCATTTATAACTCGATTTATATTTATCGGAATAGCTTGAGTGTAGGTTGGTGAGTTAAATGTGGGAAAAGTTCCATCAATGGTGTAAACTATTTTACTTGGAATTGTATTTGGATTTTGAATTTCAAGCAGAAAGTTACTCGTATTGATACTTGAATATTTCGAAAAAATTGGTGATTTCAATGTGTCATTAAAGATTGAAGTTCCATTATTACTTTGGTTTGGAGTACCATCCATCCACTTAATTTCTCCTGAACCATTTGGAAAGTGTCCAACTGAAACATCTGTAGTCGGGCTTTTTACTAATAAACTACTGATTACTTGATTGTCGGAGTTAATTAAATACACATTTTCACCTTGAGTGTCTATTTTAAAATTAGTGTGAAGTTTTGTTCCTGTTTCAGGAAGAAATTCGTTCGTTAGTTCCGTTAAATCAGTAGCTAAGAACGAGAAATCAATATAGTTATAGAATTCATTTGCCGAAGTTACTACATCAAAGGCAAGATTGTTAAAAGGTCCTGCTGTTAACCCGGCATCTGTTAGTTCACTCGCACGAAATAAGATTTGATGTCTTGCTCCCCAATAATAATTACCATAAGGCGCAGGATAATCTGTGTTTGCATTCTGAATTTGGTCAGTTCCAATTGTAAAACCATTGATTTTGACGTTTGGTCGTTGGTTGTAAAGTTGTCCAAGATTAGAATTACAAGCTGCAGGACTTCCATCGACAAATGCTCCTAAGGTTGAAGGAAAGGAAGTGGATGATTGGTTGAAAATTGAGTTTAAAGTGTACTGTGTGTTATTATAGGAACAAATATTTAAAATTACATTAGAAATACCATCCCAAACGAAAACAGAGTTGAAGATATGCGTATTCCAGCCATCAATAGGCGTATAATTTTGTTGAGAAAGAACAAATTGAAAAGCATTGCTTTCATATCTGTTTTTTTCGCTACAATGTATAATTTTAAATGCTCCTGGTTCTAAAACTAATGGAGGTAGCGGCCATTTTTGTGTTTCGCCAAGATTGTCTGTGAGGAAATGACTAGCGAGATTATATACCGAATTGGTAGGATTGTATAATTCAATCCAATCTGGTTTGTCATTATTTTCATCTGCGACTTGGGAGTAGTTTTTATTGCTCCCTTCGTTAATTACAATTTGGGATAAAGCATTATTGGTAATTATGAAGAATAATAGAATCCAAAAGTTAATTTTCATTTAACACCATTTTACTATAAATGTAACAATAAAAAAAAAGCTACCCAATTTGGATAGCTTTACAAAGATTATTCTTTTAAATTATTTTACGTATACTCTTTTGTTAACTGAACCTGATTCAAAATTTGCAGTAACTGAATAAATACCAAAATCAATTCCTTCGAAAGAAATTGTGGTATTAACATCAGAAATAGCTATTGTTTTAACTACTTGACCAGACATGCTAACCATAGAAATTGAACCTCCAATTAAATCTGGTGTTACATTGATAGTTGCATCATTTAAAGTTGTCTTGATTGTAACTTTATTTTCAACAGAAACATCTTCAATTCCAGCAGTTTGACAAGTATTAATCGCTTCACCTGGAGTTGCATTGAAGGCATATTCTTTCACTGTAATCGTTTCAGCATTTGCTGCAACAGAAAGTTTAACCCATGCATAATGAGTTCCGGAAGTAGCAGTAAATTTAACACCTAAGTATTTATCCGTAGCACCCAAGAAAGGAGTTGTTGTAGACGAAAAAGGTATTGATCCGTTAATTAACGCAGCATAACCAAAGTTTCCGTACGTATCATTTCCAAATATTGATGCAGCAGAAACAGCAACACCACAATCTAAGGCAGAAGCCATAACTGCAGTATCTGCAGCAATTATTGCGTTTGTAGCAGGAAAAGCAGCATAAGCTAATGCACCTCTGTATGTGAAAGATGAAGTAGCTCCTTCAATATGTCCAACACCAAATACGATATCTGGAGTAGCATCATTATTAAAATCGATTGCGTAAGGGTTAATTAACGTAGTATTTGAGTCAATAACTACGTCTGGATTAACATCCATATAGGTGATTTGTGCGTTAGCAGCACCTCCGGCTACGATTGCACCAGCAACAGCTGTGTAACCAGCTAATTTAGATTTGTTGATTGAAGTAATTTTTTTCATAAGCTTAATAATATTTTTTGTAAAAGTACAAAAAAAAAGTTTAACTACAAATTAGTTAAATATTTCTTTATTTTATTTAAATCAAAATTACAATTTAAGAATTCACTTAGAATTGATATTTGCTCCATATCAGAATCTATAAGCTCATTCCAATTTAGAATTAGAACTTGTTGATTAGGTTGGGATTCTATCCATAAATCAATGATGTATTTTTCTTTTTCAATGATATTTAACATGTTTACCGAAATTGATTTTTCTGGGATCGATTTTTTTAATTTTGCAGTTCTAACTGGAAGAATTTCATCAAACGTTTGATCCAAATAAATTACTTTGTAGTTATAATTTACTGGTAAATCACTTAAATTCCGACTTGGAATATAAACTACCTTACCGATATTGTTTTCTAACCAATCATTGGTAAATAAAATCTTTGACGCTTCATTGAATTCATCCTTATCATAATCTATATTTAGTCCACCGAAATTCAGCAACCTTAGTAATTGCTCATATTCACAATTATCAACTCCTGTACAAACAATAATTTCTCCTTTTATGTTGGATTTCAAAAACGCCAAATTTTGTTCGGCTAGTTCTGGTTTATTTAGTTTATTTTGATAAATTTCCACCAACCATTTGTGCGCTTTTGTCATTCCAGGAGTTAGTCGAGTACAAACTTGAAAGGCACTAACAGCATCTTCAAATAAATCCAATTTCACCAAAGTCTCCCCTAAATGATAGTGAATATTTGGCTGAAAGAAATCTTGTTCCAAAGCCAATAGAAATTCATCAACTGCCTCATTGAATTGACTTTGGCGCAAAAAAGACATACCCAATCCATAATGAGCAGCGGTACTTCTATCATCTATTGCTAGCGCAGTAATGTATTGTTTTTCTGCTGCTTTAAAGTTCTTTCTAAGCGTATGTATTTGAGCAATACTGGTTGCAAGCTGAAGGTTGTTCGGATTTTTTTTCTGTACATTTTCCAATAAAGGAAGGGCCTTTCTTGGTCTATTCATTGCAAGATTCAATAGTCCTTCTAGGTATTCCAAATACATTGGTTCTTCAAACTCATTATTCCCAAATGGATCATTCTTTGAGTCTGCCTCCTTCTTACGATTACTGCGTTCCTCTTGATCAACCGCCTTCAGTTTTTCAATAATTTCCTGGCATTTCATGTACATTTTCTTGCTTAAATAAGCAAAAGCTAATCGCTGTCCATAACGCAATATATTAGATTCTTCAAAAATACGTTCCAGAATTTCAATAGCAGGTTTCAACCTACCACCATTAATCATATTTCGGGCAATATAGTATTCGTTTTCACGCTTACTTTTTTCAACTTGAAGTAATTTATCGTCTTCCATTGCTTCAATATAGCCCAACTCAACCAATTGTTGAAGTGCTTCTTGTGCTGCCCATGGGTCCTCTCGCATCAATGTATCATGCTGACCAGTTTCACCCGGAACATCTTCCCAAGAGTCAATCATTTTAGCCATTTCTGGTGTTTCAAAACATTGGTAAAGTACCTTGCCCTCCATGTCTTTCCCAACAGATAAGCCAGCATGGTAAAGGATTGTTGGAGTAATATCAATAATACTTGCTCCAGAAATTTGTTCTCCTTGTTTTATTCCAGGACCTGCCATCACCAAAATTCCATAAGGACTATGTTCAACAGCTGGACCGGAGGGTTCCTGAGGAATATAAAGCGGGCGTTGATGATCGGAATGAAATCCATGATCAGAGAGAAGAATTACAGTTGTATTTTCATCAATAATGGATAAAGTACGATCTAGCATCATATCATGAAAACGATATCCTGCCTCCACAACATCTTTATAATTTTCATAATCTTCAATCGGTATTTCAGGTCTTCTTGGTGGAAAATAGCGCATTGCGATATGACAAAAATGGTCAATAGCATCGTGATAAACAGCCATAAAATCCCATTCAGTTTCAGCCATTAAATAAGTAGATGCGGAATGGATAGTTGCGGCGTTGGATAATGTTTTTAGAACAGAAAGCGTTTTATTAGCTTTTCGTAATTCAAGATTATCTACAATATTAGGTATGAATGGATGAGCCATTGCCAACGAAATTTCGTGCGGATGAACCCTAAACTCCTTCATTGTTTCACTCAAAGATTCCGGGTGAACGGTACCATTTGGCATTTCCCAATCTTCACCAAAGGCTTTTGTGGCAACTTGATACAAGTTTGAAACCATAACTCCATTAATTGGTTCTGCAGGGTTACTTGGCCACCAAGCAACAACATTACTTTTCCATCCTTCTTGATTGAAAATGTTCCAAATTGCTTTTACTTTTCGGGATGTTGTAGTAACTGGCCTCAATCCTTCTCCATTTGGCGTTGGCTCAACAAAACCTCCAATTCCGTGTTTATCTGCCCGAACTCCGGTTGCAATACTTGTCCAAAGCATGGGTGATAATGGTGGGTCGAGGGTTTGTAAGCGGCCATGAACCCCTCTTTTCATCAAGGATTCAATGGCGGGCATTTTTCCTTGTTCAATCAAAGGCATTATAATCTTCCAATCAGCAGCATCCCAGCCAATTACAAGTATTTTATTTTTTGTTTTTTTTGACATTTTCCTTTGATGAATTACGTATTTCTATTTTTTCTTTTTCTACGACCTCACGCCATTTACGTAAACCAACATGACCTAGAGCCAATAAGCCTAATGATCCTTGTGAAGTAATTTGATATTCTTTTTTCATGTTAATTTCTATTTCTATAAAGTGAAGGATTAACAGCCGAGGCGATATCCTGCCAATTAGCATCAATTTCCAAAAAATCAATGATTTTATTCAATTCAACTTCTGTATTATTTATAAGTTCTTTATACCAAACATCAACGAATGGAATTTTGTATGTTTCAAAAAAAGTATAAGTTTTCTTTAAATGAAGTTCGTAAATTGTTTTGAATTTTTCTCGTTCAGAAGATTGGTCTTTGTCTAACATTTTCTCTTGTGAGCGCAAAATTTCCTCTATGTCTCTTCGCATAAAAAGAACACGATAGCTCAATGTTTTATCTAAAAAAAGTGGGAGTGGAGTAACGATTTTAACAACCTTACCTTCAGCATCTTTCAAAAATGAATTGTTTTTGACAATACCTTTAACAGCCTCAAGTTCGTAATAGCCTTCTGGATTATTTATGTCTTTTTCACGATGACCATCTGACAAGATTGGAAGAGAAGTTCGTTCCATTATTTGCATCATCAAAGAAGTTCCAGATCGTGGTAAACCAGTTACGATTGTTACATTTCCCATTTCTAAATATAAATTTTGAATATAACAAAGTTACTTATAATTGATGATTTAGAGGGGAAGCTAAATATAAAATTTTGCTATATCTTGTTGATTAATCAAAAATATTCGTGCTTTTTTCTTACAAGTTATAGATAATTTTAAACGAATCTAGATACACGGGCTATTTTCTGATATTGATAACTCAGACTACTTAAATTTATCGAAAATCTGTATTCTGTAATTAGGCGGTTTTATTAGTTGAAAAATTGCACAAATATTCGTTTAGACTTTCTTCCGCATTTAATCCCATTTTCTGTTTTATCTTGTTTTTATATATCCTAACCGTACCGATAGTTATACCTTCAATAACAGAGATTTCTTTAGTACTTAAATGCAATCTAAAGTAAGTGCATAGAATTCTTTCTTTATAACTTAACTCTGGGTGAAATTGTTCTAGTGCTTTCTGGAACAGACCTTTATAGTCTAATGCAGTTGAATTCTTCACAATATGTTTTTTATCAATTTCACTCAGGTTTAGTAGTTTTAATTTCAATTCTTTTACAAGGTCTTTGGAATCAAAATTTTCTTTTGCATCAACTTCATATATTGTTTTTATAAGTTCGTCATCAAATGTTTTTTTTAATTCCAATTTTGTATTTAAATCAGCAATCACCTTTTCTTCTTTTTTCAATTTGTCTTCAATTATTCTGGAGTCTGTATTGATGTCTTTTTTTGAACCCAAATCCGAATTTTTAATTTCAACTTTCCTTTTTAAAATAAAGTTCGTTGAAAGTATCAAAGCAAATACTGAGATTAAAATAGCTACAATTAATAAAATGTTAAAAAGGTTATTGTTAAAAAAATCACTCATGTTTAAACTTTTTAATTTTACAACCTAGTTTGAAAAAAGAAGTTCTATATTTCTTTAAAAAAAAACCAAGCTAAAATTGTGTTCGTTACTATTGTATATGATTCGTTTATTATGAATTTGTAACTAATGTAAATATAATATTCCAAATTTTTTATGTTCTATAAATTTAATTATTGGTTCTTTACAAATTAAATTAGTCCGTTTTTTTGAGCAAAATTAAACATTCCAATATTGTTGGAGACGTTAACTTTTTTATAAATTTTAGTCTTATAACCTTCAATCGTTTTTTCAGAAATGTTCAATGAATTGGCAACCTCTTTATTAGAAAATCCTTTGCAAACAAGTTGAACAATTTTTATTTCTTTTGAATTTAATGAATGTATGAGTTCATCCTCAAAATCAAGAAATAACTGTGAAATTTCGGGACTGAAATATACTTTATTATTTGAAGCTTTATTAATCGCTTCTAGCAATTGTTCTTTACTTGAATTTTTTGTTAAATATGCTTTTACTCCATACTTATATAAGTCTTTTATAATCGCCAACACGTTAAGCATGGAAATAACCACAATATTAACATTTGGAATTCTATCAAGCATTGTTTTTATAGTTGAAATAGAATTGCCGTCCTTGAGGTTGATGTCCATTAATATAACATCAACTTTGTTTTGGATGCAAAATCCTAAAGTTGCTTCGCAAGTATCTGCCTCACCTATTATTTTAAAATTAGGCTCTTTTTCAATAGTTATTTTAAAAGCATCTCTAACGAGTTGATGATCTTCAGCAATAAAAATTGTAATAATTTGCATGATAATAAAAAGCTTTTTGAAATGTTATTTTTTAATCCTTTTTAAAAAGATTTTTAGTCAGATGACAATTGAAAATTTAATTGAATTTTTCGTTGTTCTAGCATATCAAACTTATTGAATCAGAATTGATTTTATGGATTTAAGCAAAAGTAATAAGTTAGCTTAAGGGTTTAGTGTTTTTTAAATTAGGGATTGCCCTAATTTAATTTTGTGTAAAAGCGGAATTTACTTAACAAATAACAGTCTTTTTTTTGGATGTAAAATTAATCTTCAAGAAATAAACAATAATTACCGATACAAAAAAGTTGTTAAGAATAATAATAATGGCTAAAAACGCAAAATTTAATGCTAGATATTTTTATCATTAATTGACTACAATAAACTATGAGTTGATTAATCCGTTTTTTTGTGCGAAGCAATAAATACCAATATTGTTAAACACTTTGAGTTTTTTAAAGATTTTGGTTTTATATCCTTCAATTGTTTTTTCGGACATTTTCATATTTATACCAATTTCTTTATTAGAAAAACCCTCGCAAATGAATTGAATTACTTTTATTTCTCTTGAATTTAAGGTGTTAATTGTTTCATTATCTCTTTCTAACAACAATTGAGCAATTTCTGAGCTATAATATTTTTCGTTATTGTATGCTTTTTTAATTGCTTCTATAAGTTCTTCCTTACTTGAATTTTTGGTTAAAAATGAACTGATTCCTGTTTTATATAAATCTTTTATAATGGAATAAACATTCAACATAGAAACAACTACAATTTTCACTTTTGGAAGGGTATCAATCATTTGTTTTATGACTTCAATCGAACTTCCATCCTTTAAATTGATATCCATTATAATAACATCTACCTTGTTTTTTGAACAATATTCAAGTGCTTCAGCTCCAGTTTCAGCTTCGCCAATAATTGAAAATTTAGAGTTGTCTTCAATTGTTAATTTCCAAGCATCACGAACTAATTTGTGATCTTCCGCCAAAAAAATTGTTATCTTATTACTCATTTGTTTGAATTTTAATGTAAACAATTAATCCCATTTGATTGATGTTGAAAAAGCGTATTTTTCCTTCTAATAGATAGATTCTGTCTTGGATCGATTTTAAATTTAGATTCCCAATGGTGGACTCTTGATTATATTTTCCGTTATATGAGCAAATAACTACAAAGTCTGAATCAATTTGTTTAAATCGAAAAACTGTTTTTGTTATTTTTGAAGTTTCAATTGAAAAACGCATCAAATCTTGAACAATCCTATGAATATGTTTTTTCGATTTGTCATTAATGAATATTGGTTCAATAATGTCTGTTTCCACCCTGAATTTTATGACCGTAGAATTAAATCCTAAGATATAATCGGTTATGGAAGATACAAAAGATGCTCCAAAAACAAATTGAGTGGTAGATTCCAAGGCAATTTTACGAATATGTTCAATTGCAATTTTAAGTTTAGAAACAGAGTTTTCTAGATTTTTGTTCGTCAAACCTGAGTTTTCGATATTTAAGCGTGCTGCAAATAAAAGTTGATTGATTCCGTCATGTAATTCAGTGTATAATTCTTCTTTATTTTTTTCTCTTTCTTCGATTAATTGTTCAGCGATCTTTATTCTTCGTTCAGAAGTTTTTTTTAATTCTTTTGTTAACTCAATCGATTTAGTTATATCTCTTGAAATTACAATCGCAATTTGAAATTTACCATTTGAGTCATAAGTAAAAGTTATACAGCTTTCAATCCAAATAATTTTTTGGTTAGCTGAGAAAACTGGATGTTGAGTTTTTAATTTTTCTTGCTTCTGATCAATTGCATTGGTTATGTTAAGTATTAAATTCTGTAAATCTTCCGGATGAAAGTAATCCATTGTTTTAGAAAGTGAAATTGGAAAATCTTTAAATTTCTTACCAACCAAATTTTCAACAGCATCATTAATATAGATAGCTTGTAATTTTTCATTAAAAATCAATAACCCATCAGATGTGTTTTTATTAAAGTAATTTAAAAGATGATCACGTGAATTAATTTTATTTTGTAATTCAACTTGGTTAACTAGATTTTGAACAAATGAACCAATCTGTTGCGTATTAAGTTCGAATCGGTTAAAAAAACCTGTTAATTTATCTGAGTATTTATTTTTTGTAGATGTAAAATTATCTTCAAATTCACTTTTATTTGATTTTTCTTTGGCTTCTTGTTCTTTAGGTAATTTAAAAATTGTTGAAGAAGAATTAGGTAAATCATCATTTTGAAAGGATACAGAAATTGCTTTTTGCCTAAGATTTATATGTTGTTTTATTTCCCCCGCTCTAAAAACCAATGTTGAAGTCAAAAAATGAGTACCAATTATTCTTGTTAATTTTCCTTCTTTGTTCGCAAGTGCTTGAGCTTTGACACGTATCCAAATTATTTCTTCATCTTTTTTGAACATACGAACTGTTTGGTCAAAAGGAATTTTAGGGTTTTCAATATGTAATTGAAGCATCTCTCTCGATAAGGCAAGGTCATCTTGATGAATAATTTCTTGCCATGAATCTGAAGTTAAAGGCATTTCAGTAGGATCAAAACCTAAGGTTGTCCAATAGTTTTTGCTCATCCATTCATGCTTTGGATTTTCAAGGTTCCAATACCAAATTCCATCTAAAACTTCATTGCAAATGAAATTAAAAGTTGAAATATCATTTTTTATTTTTTGATTAAATTCTTGTTCTAAATTAACTGGTTCCACTTTTTTCATAGCCGGTTGTTAATTTGTTTTTGGAAATCTAATTGCTAAGTAAATTGCCAATCCTGTTTTTTTTAAACAGAAAAAACGAATAGTTCCATTCATTAAATAGACACGATTTTGGATGTTTTTAATACCAACACCAGAATCCATGTTGTATTCAAAATTCCCAATGCTATTATCCTTTGCAATTAAAACAAATGTATCTCCGATCTTTTTAAATCTAAAAACCATCTTTGATGCATTAGAATGTTTAGTAGCATTTTGCGCCAATTCTTGACAAATTCTAAAAATGTGTTTCTTTTGACTTTCATTTAATTCTTCAGATATAATAATTAAATTTTGAACTTCAAATTGAATTTTTGAAGTGTTATTTATCAAATCAAAGTACGCTTTAATTTCGGTGACAAAATTGTTTTCCATAACGAATAATGAACTTGATTCAGTCGTTATTTTATGCAATTCATTAATTGCTGTTGTTATATGTTGAAAAGCTGCTTGAATATACGTGTTATTTTGATAGCCAGAAATTTCAATATCATTTTTAGCATCAACTAGAATATGTTCAACTTTATGTTTTAAGTTTTTGTACAGTTCTTTTTTTCCGATCTCTTTTTCTTCGATAATTAAATCAGCAATCTCTTTATATTTTAAAGATTCTTGCTCCAATGAATACTCAATTAATTTTCGTTCAGTAATATCTCTTGAAATGATGTATGCTCGTTTGTAGTTTCCTTCAGAATCGTATTCAAAATTCACGTGGTCTTCCATCCAAACTAATTTTCCTTCAGAATGATTTGCTAAATGTTCTCCTTTTACTGATTTTTCTTTGTCTAATAAAGCTTTTTCATAGATTTTATGAATTTGAGCTTTGTGACTTGGATGAATAATTTTGAGACTTTCAGAAAGTTCAATTGGCAATTTTTCAATTCTTCTTCCTATATATTCTTCTATTTGTTTGTTCGCATAGATTAACTGAAAGTTTTCATTAAAAACTAGAAATGAATCTTTAGTTGTTTCAACCAAATGAGCTAAAAGGTCATTTTTAGAATTTAATTGATTCGTAAGTTTTTTTTGCTCACTAACATCAATTAAAAACGATTGAATACTTGTGTTTTTTGCTTGATTTTCATGTGATTGACCGAAAATTTGATTCTGATTTTGTTGATTTATTTGAGTTTCTACTTTGTCAAATGATTGGTGTAAATTATTTGATTGTTTGTCTAATTCCGATAAACTTGAAACATTCAATGTAGTATTCACAATTAGCATTCTTATTGGTTCACCAATTTCGTTTCTTACCGCAATTCCTTTGTATCGAATCCAGATAGTGCTTCCATTTTTATGCTGGCACCTTACAATTTGACCAAAAGGTATTTCAGGATTTGCAAAATGCGACGCCATTAATTCTATAGTTTTCGCTAAATCTTCAGGATGAACTAGACTTGTCCAATGTTTTCCATTTTCAGAAAAATCACTGATTTCATAGCCAAAAACTTTAAAAAAAGAAGAACTTACAAATTCATTATTTGGATTTTCTAAATCCAGATACCAAATTCCATCCAAAACACTTTTTTGAAGGAAATCAAATACTTGATCTCCCTCAGCTAATTTATCATAAAGTTCTTTTTCTAGATAATGCATTATCGACACTTAATCTGGTTTTTGTTTTAGAATAAGATTTAATCCTTTTTAAATGTAGGGATTAATTTTTCAACAGACAAAAAGGAAACGCCAATTAACATAAACTGAATTGGTAATAAAGCTCTAAAGCCGTAAGAATCGATTGTAACGAATAAAATAGTAAGTGTGTAAAAACATATAATAAAGCTATTTAAAATAATTTCTGAGTAAGAAATAGTTATCCACTTTTTTATTCGAATGAAGAGATAATAGGAATAAAGAAGTATTAAAATAAGCCAATGAGGTCGCGGGAAATATTCAGGGTTTAAAATGCTTAAAAAACCTAATGAAAAGAGAATTTTTTTATAAATTATGGTAAAATCTAGTGCTAAAAGTTGTTTCCATGAATCAGAAATCCCTTCGCTTGGCAAGAAAATCCAAGTTCCAGAAACAAGGTAATTTCTAATTCCTAGAGTGGATATTCCTAAAAAAAAGAAAAGTATCATTCCGAAAAGATTTTTCTTTTTTAGTTGTGGATTTTTAAAATAATAAATAACGATGAACAAAACATAAACAAAAGCAATTGGAAATAAAGTTGGTCGAATTAGTACTGAAAGCATCATAAAAAATGTCGCTAAAAATTGAAATTTCACTTTGCTTTTATCATATCCTAACTTTACAAAATAAACAAAAGTTGCTAATGTGAAGATTGCTAGGTTTTCACTTAAAAGTCTGAAAGAGTAGTATTTATATGTGTCAAGTAAAGCAACTGAAAATAAAGTCAAAAGCAGTGCAATTCCTGTGATTCCTGTTAATTCTTTTCTGAAAGCATAATAAATCAATAAAATACTAAAAGCTAACATTAAACTTTGTATGAAATAAATTGGAATTAAGTTTTCTCCAAATAATAGAAAGCAAAAAGCCAAAAAGTAATTGTAAAAAAAACTTCCAGGTCCATAATAAACCGAAGATTGTGAGGGAATTAGTAAACCATTTTTTGAAATATCTTTAGCGTTGTCCCAATAGCGAAACCAGTCATCAATGCCATTTGAAATGCCTGGTGTTGTTTCTGTTAAAGGATACAAGCGAATTATTGTTGCTACTAAAAAAAATCCTACAATAGCAAAAGCCAAATAATTACCGATTTTATAATAATAGGCTTTCGATTCCAAACTATTTGCGATTTAAATCAGTGATTAACAAAGGATTTGTTTCCTTAAGTTTTGCCACTAAATCTTCAATTTGACCAACTGTCGGTGCTTCACCTAAGGCTTTTTCTTCTTCAGTAGTGATACCAACAATTTGTAGAAAAGTCACTTCTCCATAAGGTGTATTTATTTTTCCAAGTTCAGGATCAGCAGTAAAAATCAGAGCAGTAATTTCTGTTTCTGTATTCAATCGAATTGGACCTTTTGCAGAAACGAAATGATTTTCCTCAAACCAATTTCCAGAGGAATAAACATAACGTGCTAAATTATTCATAATTTGAATCGCCCAAATTGGATCGTCTTTATCTTCTTGAAATGGTACAATTCGCATGGTGAATTCAAATCCCCACTTACTGAAATCATTTCCAACTTTTTCTTCATTATAGTATAATTCAGACATGCCATAGCTAATCAAATGTCGGTGAAATTCTTGATTTTTTGAATCATAAATACTCACGCCGTCAATTGGGTCGGTTCCACCAGCTATATAATGTAACCCGCACAAAGGACCATAATGACGCGGCTCAACTTCACCATAGATTGTTCCTAATTTCTCATCAATTGCTTTCCAACCTAATGTGTCGTCTTCGCTGTATTCTTTTTTGAATTCTTCTAAAGTCATAATCTCAAAAATAAGAAAAACAATATTAAATGAAATTCTTCGATTATGCTTTATACTAATCAGTATCTTTATTTTCAAAAAACAAAATTATGAAATGTAATTTCTTTGTATTCGCACTTTTATCTCTTTTAATTTCAGCTTGTGGTGGAAACAATTTTCCTGAAGTTCCAAAAAAAATAATGGTAACAGGAAGTTCAGAAATGGAAATTACGCCTGATGAAATTTATATGAATTTTACTATTCAGGAATATAAATCCAAAGCTGGAAAGAAAGTTTCCATTCAAGAAGTTAAAAAACAGTTCATTGAATTATGTAAAAAAGCAGGTTTAGCTTTGAGTGATATTCGTGTTTCTGGATATTCTGGAAGTGAAAACTGGGATTATTATTGGTATTATCGTCGGGATAATGAAATTTCTAGTAGTTTGAGCTATACAATTAAAGTAAAAACAATATCAAAAATTGACAAAATTGTAGCTGGTTTGGATAGAAATGCAGTTCAAAATTTTTATTTGGTCCGCACATCACACAGTCAGTTGGAGAAATTGCGTAGAAAAGTCAAAGAGAATGCCGTGAAAGCTAGTAAAATAAAAGCAATATATTTAGCAAATGCAGTGGGTGAAGACGTGGGTGACGCTTTGTTAATAGAAGAAATTACAGAAGGAGATTTCGAGAGTGATCGTTCCTCCTTTAGCGAAGAAAAGTCTTATAATTCAAATACAATTACAACCGGTTCTTTTGATAAAGGTTATCCTTCCGGTAGCCCAAGTATTGACAAAATAAAAATTCGCTTTGAAGTTAAGGCTGAATATGAATTAGATTAATCGCTTATAACGAAGTTGTTTTTATTCGTCGCAACGAAGTCACATATAATATCCTTCAAAACTAGTTGGGCATTATTCAAAACCTTTTTTTCTAATGCCGTATTTTATATGTAAAATGCTTTAACACTCTCACGAACATTAAACTTTACAATCATTTGAATTTAATATTCTATTCGGTATACGAAGGTTTAACGTAATTTTTGATGTTTGCAAATGAATTGAACTGCTTCTTGTAAAAAAAACAATGATCTGATTTATGATTTACTGATTTCTTTCTGTAGGTTCCCAAACGCTTGATCTAATTCCTTTTAAATAGTGAATAAAACCAATGAATAAAGCAATATTCATCGACGTGAAATGGGTTAGGAAACGCAACATAACGAGGTGAATGTTCATCTTTTTCAAAACAAAATCAAATGTAATGGAGGAAAACATAATTAGAAGAAATATTCCAAAATACTTATAGTTTTCTTTGATTGCGAGTAAAAATGGGAAGACGAGTAAGATGAATAAAATTAAAAATGGGGTTAACCAACGTAAGACTTTGTGAGAAAAAAAAGCAAAAGCAGTTCCGTTGAATCTTAGTAGAAGTGGCCAAAATTTCGCAAGATTTTGAAAGTTACCTGAAGAAATTCTTATTTTACGTTTGAATTCAGCATTAAGATTATTGGAAACATCTTCCAAAACAATCGCTTTTTCGTCACTGATACAACGTTTTTTGTTATTTAAAACTTGCATGCAGGTGTAAAAGTCATCGACCAAAAAGTTATCTGGAATAGGCTCAAAGTCAGTGCGCCGAATCGCAAAACAACCACCAAAAGGTCCCATCAAACTTCCCCAAATTTTACCTTCAGCGTGTTTGGTATTTACTTCATTGGAGATGTAATTGCTTTCTTGATAAGAAATCCCATCGGCTTTTAAGTTGCGGTGTTTCATGAATGAATCAACCAAACTGATGTCAGGATTTTTAAAATGCTTAACTAATTCAAATAAAGTAGAGGATTCAAAAATGACATTTGCGTCGGTAAGGAGTAAAATTTCACCTTTTGCTTTTTGATTTAAAAGGTTTATGATACCAATTTTTCCTGTTCTGTTTGAGAATTCGAAAAAATGAAATCGATTATCAGAATCAGCATATTTTTTAATAATTGAATTTGTATTGTCAGTTGAACAATCTGATCCTATAAGAATTTCAACTTTTGAGGAAGGATAACTTGACTTAAGAATGCTATTTATTTTTTCTTCAATTACCTGTTCCTCATTGTGAGCCGCCATTAAAATACTAACCAAAGGAAGTTCTTCTTTATGGGTATAAACACTTGAATTGTTTTTAAAGAAACGACCAAGAAGCTGCGTAAAAATAGGGTAGAAGAGATAACTATGAGCAATCAGTAAAAAGGCAATCCAGAAGAAAATTTCAAGTAGTAGCATTTAGTTTTTACTGATTAGACTCGGACAATGTCGTAAAAGAAATAAGAATTAGTTTAGTAAGTTTCGTTTTTTTAAATCCTTTACGAATTGCGTCAATCTATTTACTTCATTATCAAGTGCAATTATACGACTTTCATCATCAGATGATTTATTGGTTTTATTCATTAAATCTTCTCGTTCTTTTTTTAAATCGTTCATCCCTTTTTTGAAATATTTCTTTGCCTCAATTAGCTGTCCAAGTGAATAATGCGCATTTGCTAACTGAATATATTGTGGAGCATTGTATTTAGATTTAAAATGTTTAAGATATTTCAATTGAACATCAATAAGCATGTTATAATCGGATAAAGACATAGCAAAACCATTCAATGATGAATAATACGATTCTAATTTTGGTTTAAGTTTATAAGTTTTATCAAAGTAAACAGTTGCCGAGTCAATGTAATTTCTTTTCAAAACTTCAAGACTTGATCTTAATTGACTTTCATTTATGGATAAATTAGTAGTCATATATTTTGCAATCAATGTTCTTAAACCATTTATAACTTGTATGTTAGCTTGTTGCTTGTTTGTAAGAAGCCCATTTAAATAGACAGCAACTTTTGATGAAAATTCAAAGTTTTTTAAAATCGGATCTATAGTTTCATAGTTTTTTGCATTAATTGTCAAGGTATTGACTGCATTGGAATTTAATCCTGTCTTTAAAATTGCAATTGCATTTGCTTCAAATTGTCGCAATAGACCCAAAGAACGATATATTTTTCGATTTCGATAAAAGTTGTCTACAGCTGTTGTTTTTTCTGACTTTATTGTTGGTGAAGGAGGAATCACTTTCAATATATTCTCATATCCTTCTGCTATCTTACAATACGCGTTAGCAATATTCAACATTCCTTCATAATAGGTAGCGTTGAAGTCTGTAGACTTTTTGAATGATTTAATTGACTCAAGGTAATCGAAGTAAAATTCATAGTAAAGTGCGCCCCGATTATTCAAATTTGATTCGTAAGTTGAATATAAAGCAAGTGAACGATTATAGAAGAGTAGTGCTGAATCAACTTTTTGCATCATTTCAGTGAAGCGAAAAACCCCTTCTTTTTTCAAGAAATAAGCTTCTGTTTGCATTTCTGAACCTAAAATTGAATTGGATTTAGCTGAATTTTTTAAATAATTAGAATCCGCAACATACAAGCTTTTCTTTGACTTCCAATCTTTGTTTCTGTTGACGGTAAAAATAAAAGATGGTAAAGCAATTACTGCAATAGATGAATATATTTTAAAATTGTTTTTTTCGTCAAACAAATCGATTTTCAGGATTTTATAAAGTAGTAAAACCAAGATAAAACAAAAAGCAATTGAGGCTGTAAATGTGAAACGTTCTGCAAAAATCCCAACCATTGGCGTTAATAAATTTGCCATGCCTCCAATAGCAATGAAGAAAAATAGAATTCCGAATGAAAGGTATGATTTTTTGAAAAATCCATAAAGTGCAAAAACTCCTAAAGCTAGCACTAAAATTAGACTTGCATAAAAACGCCAATCGCTAAATGTGACAATAGGAATCATATTAAAGCCATAGTAATAGCCCAATGGATAAGGGACAAACAGTTTTTCGATGTATAAATAATTCGTGTATATAAAAACAGGAATTCGGTCTACAAACCCCATTTCATATAATGGATTTTCGACAAAATTAAATAGTCGAAGATTTTCTTCTTTAAGCAATGTTACTTTGATGATTTTGAAAATGACTTGGGTTAAAATCAAAACCGAGAAAACAACACCAATTTTTTTCCAGCTTACTTCTCTGAAGAAATAAACCATCATTGGAATTATAATCACAAAAGGTATGTTGGATTTTTTGCTTAGAATTGACAAAGTGATGAAACCTAAACCAATAAAAACGGAATACAATTGTCCCTTGTCGATGTATTTAAATGCTTGAATTGCTGCAAGTAAACCAAAAATTAGACTAAGCATTTCATCTCTGTTTTTTAAGTTATTTACTACTTCAGAGTGAATTGGATGAATCATAAAAAGTGCCACAACAATCGCTGAAAAATAGGAAGCGCGTCCTTGAAAAAGCACATTTATAAGCTGAAAAAGTAATATGCCGCATATCGCATATAAGAGAATATTTATAAAATGGGAAATACTCGCTCTTTCTGGATTATCTGAAAAAAGTGACCATTCGATAGCGTAACTTAAAGTAACAAGTGGTCGATATTCGTAGTTTTGTTTCCCATCAATGGCATAATTACTTGAGAAAATTGCTTTTATGCCAGTAATTCCTTTTTCGACATTTTCGTGATGTTTTCTATCGGTAGTTGTAACCAATTCATCATCGAGCGAAAAGCCATTGGAAATTGAGTTTCCGTAAAACAAAAAAGCAATTAAAAATGAAAAAATAGCGAAAGTTCGAACCGAAATCGTTTTTGCTTTGATACTTACTTTTTGTTCTGAAATTTTCTTTGCCAAAGGTATTTTTTTAACTATTTAAGAAGAAATGAATTAACGCTTGTAATTTTTCTCGTAAGTTGCAATCCAATCATTAACCGAAATTTTTGCAACCAACTCACCAATTAAATCAAATGGAATTGCTTCCACTTTTTTGAAACGAATACATGATTTTCCCATGTCTAATTTAGTCTTACTTCTATTGGCAAATTCACTCGTAAACCAATCCAAAAGCGAAGGGTCAGCATAAATTCCCATGTGGTAAAAGGAAATCGCATTTTTTTGATTTGCGAATGCCATAAAAGGCAATGGTAATTTTGGGTCACAATGATATCCGCTTGGATAAAGAGTATGAGGAACCACATAACCAACCATTCCATAACTGATGCATTCTTCAAAACCGGTTGGCAAATGCTTTAAAATGGTTTCTCGCAAAGTATTTATCCCTTCGATTCGATCTTCAGGAACAAGAGAAATGTATTCGTTTACGGTCATGTATTTTTTAAATTGCTGTTCTTCCTGGATAAACTTTCAAAGCTTCACGCAAACAAATCACTGCCTTTTTTAACGAATCTTGATTTAAAACGTAAGCAATTCGAGCTTCTTGTTGTCCAGCACCTTTTGTAGCGTAGAAACCATTAGCTGGGGCCATCATTACTGTTTGACCTTCAAATTCAAAATCTTCTAATAACCATTGACAGAATTTCTCTGCATCGTCAACTGGGAATTTAGCCACACAATAAAATGCTCCACTTGGTTTTGGACAAAATACTCCTGGGATTGAATTTAATCCATCCACCATAATGTTTCTGCGTTCTACGTATTCTGCAACTACATTATCAAAGTAAGATTGAGGTGTATTTAATGCTGCTTCTGAAGCGATTTGATCGATTGTTGGAGGAGAAAGACGTGCTTGTCCAAATTTCAAAGCGGCAGCCATCACCTCTTTATTTTTAGAAATCAAAGCACCAATTCGAGCACCACACATCGAATAGCGTTTCGAAACCGAATCAATCATAATGACATTATCTTCAATTCCAACAAGATTCATTACAGAAAAAGGAACGGCGCCATCATAGCAAAATTCTCTATAAACTTCGTCAGCATAAAGGAATAAATCGTGTTTTTTAACGATTGCTGCCAACTGCTCTAATTCTTCTTTTGAATATAAATAACCCGTTGGATTTCCTGGGTTGCAAATTACAATTGCCTTTGTCTTAGAAGTGATTTTTTTCTCAATTTCTTCAACTGGAGGAAGTGCAAATCCACTTTCTATTGAAGCAGTAACAGGAACAACAGTCAATCCTGCTGTAACAGCAAATCCGTTATAGTTTGCATAAAACGGTTCAGGAATAATAATTTCATCGCCTGGATTACAGGTTGTCATAAAACCAAAAATCAAAGCTTCCGAACCACCAGTTGTTATGATAATATCTTCCGGTTGTACATTAATACCTGTTTTGATATAGTATGCTGACAAACCATTTCTGTAGCTTTCAAACCCAGCAGAGTGACTGTATTCAATCACCTTTCTATCCATATTTCTGACAGCATTCAACGCTACTTCAGGTGTTTCGATATCTGGTTGACCAATGTTTAAGTGGTAAACAATTTTTCCCGCTTTCTTCGCTTTTTCTGCGTAGGGAACTAATTTTCTAATCGGTGATGCAGGCATTAAAATAGCCTTTTCAGAAATTTTTGGCATACGTTTTTATTAATAAGGTGAGCAAATTTAACTAATTATTTCTTCTTTTTAGAATCGAATAATCCCATTTTTCGAAAGATCGATTTAAGAAATGAAACGCAAATTGTGAAACGAAAGCTCCAATGATAGAACCAGCCAAAATATCTTGAAAGAAATGTTGCGAAAGATAAACACGCGTAAACGAAAAAAGAATAGCTGCCACTAAACAAGCAACTTGAATCAATTTATTGTTTGAGTAGGTGAGGGCAAGCACTGTAAACAAAGCAAAACAACTTGTTGCGTGACCTGAAGGGAAACTATTATTAAAGTGATAAGTGAAATTTTCTATTTGGTGAAAATTTTCATTGTGTTGAAAATAATGCATGGGACGCATCGCATCGTTAAAAATTATTTTTTTTAAAAACTGAGCGACTCCTGCTGAAATTAAGAAGGAAAGAAGTAAATGTAAACTCGTTCTGATTGATACACATAAAAATGCAATAATTATGAGTGTGAAAAAGATTCCGTCACCCACATGCGTTGCGTATTTTGCAATTGAATCTAGGATTGTAGTATGGTAGGAATTTAAAAGTTGATGTAGTTCTAATTTAGGAATTAGAAGCACTAATAAAATGCCACAAATCCAAAATAAGAAAACTCCAATTTTATAAATCGAGTAATTTGAAAACATATCTAAAATTAATTATCCGTTTTTGTTTCTTTGATCATAAAAGTAAATAAAACAGCATCGTACGAAAAATGTGCTGCGATTGAAAACCATATTCCAAACTGATTAAAACCAAGTGAAATCAAGAATATAAACGGTAGAATTATTAAACCATAGATTGAAAAGCGCCAATTCCAAGGATTGAGATAGCCATGTAATGCAACAAAAAAGATGGAAGTAATAAGCCAACCTAAATAAGGTTGCATTCCTGAACGGAACAGAAATTCTTCGCCAACCCCAGCACATAATGATAGAAAAATCCCGTGATGAAACTTCAAGTTCATTTCACCCACCATTTTATCAATTTTCATTGGTACTGTATCGAAGAATGGGGCTTGCATTAATAAATAAGCAATAAATCCATAAACAAATCCGAGTTCTAAACCAAGTCCGATTGGTATAACTTGAATGTTTTGAGGTTCCAAAAATTCAATCCATGAAATATCATCTATAAAGTAGCGAAGTAAAAATCCAGGAATTGGAAAAACAAGTAAAGTAACCCAACCAAAGAAAAGAATTTTGTTACGGAGCGACATTATTTTTTTAACTATAATTTGCTAGATTAAAATGAAACACCTACTTTAGCTGAAATATTAAATCTAAAAGCCTATAGTTCAAATTTACTTTTAATTGTTGATTTTCGACAGAATTTGTAAATTATGTTTTTAACAAATGAGAACGATTGTAGCTTAATTCAATTGTATATTGCTGGTGATGAGAAAGCTTTTGAAGTATTATTACTTCGACACAAAGACCGTATTTTCAGATTTATCAAACACAAAGTCAAAGATTTTGATTTGGCGAATGATTTGTTTCAGGAAACTTTCGTGAAGATTATTAATACCTTAAAGTTGGGTAATTATAACGAAGAAGGCAAGTTTCTTCCTTGGGCATTGCGCATTGCACACAATTTAATAATCGATTTTTACCGTCGCCAGAATAAAGTCCGAATGATTTCAGAAAGCAATTCTTTGGATGAAGATTATTCTGTGTTCTACAAAATCGCAGCGGAAGAGAAAAACTATTTGCAGCAAACAACTTATGATGAGTTAGAAAGTCAATTGGTTAAATTGGTGACTTACTTACCTCGACCACAACGTGAGATGATTGAGATGCGTATTTTTCAAGATATGTCTTTTAAGGAAATCGCTGAAATGGAAAACATTAGCATCAATACAGCTTTGGGTAGAATGAGATATGCGTTGATTAATATCCGTAAATTGATTGAAAAACACAATATTGTAACTGAGATTGCTTAAGACTGTAAAAAAATTGAACTTTGTTTTTATTTCTAATTTTGAAATTTAATAAAGATTAGACCTTTAATATAGTTTTCAATATCTTATGAATAAAAGCACTTAGTCCTTCAAAATTCACTCTTAATCTTCTCTTTATAATTTAACTATTCAATCTTCATTTTTGGCTAACAAAATAATGGGATTGTAAACTGAACTTTGCAAAAATTTTTAAAATGCAAAGAAATAGTTTACTCAAATTGTCTCTTGGAATTGCGCTAGCTTTCTTCAGTGGAAAACTAAACGCACAAGCGACAATCGCTGGTTGGAATTACGACGGAATCACAGGACAACCAACAAGTCCAA
>CALPMC020000027.1:0-31419 GCA_943324565.2 Chitinophaga pinensis
GAACTAGAACAACTAGGGAAAGTGAAGTATAAATCAATTTCAGGAAAAGATGTTACAGACGAACATTACGATTTAAATATTCGTTTGGAAAATGCACAATTGGCTAGAGATCGCTATTTGGAATTACTAAACCGTGCGCAAACTGTTGATGAAACCTTGAAAGTTGAAAAAGAATTAGAACGACTAAATACCGAATTGGATTTACTTCAAGGAAAAATAGAGCGATTAGACCATTTAGTTGATTACGCAACAATCGAAGTAAATTATGAAAAAGGCAAAAAACCAGGTGTAATTGGCTACGTTTTTGTTGGCGTTTTTAAAGCTGTGAAATGGTTATTTGTAAGGGGGTAACGAAACATAGGTGCATACGATTTTCGGGGCTTGTGCGCTGTTAGGCATAGTTATTTTAAAAGTGATTCAATTGTCTTATCTAAGTCATTTACAGTAGTCGGTCCTAAGCCAGTAATATAGTATGAGATTACTGAATTCGCGTCTATTATTATATGGGTTGGATAAGAATTTACGTTATATATTCCTGCTACCTTACTACCTTCAGCAATTATTTTGTATTTAAAGGTTTTTGTTTTCAAAAAACTCACAATTTTCGATTTCTCATTAGTAGCAAAACCAAGAAAAACGACTTCTTTTCCTTTATATTTTTCAACTAGGTCATTTAGCTCTGGTATTTCCATTATGCATGGTTTGCATTCAACGAACCAAAAATTAATAACAATCACTTTTCCTTTTAACTTTTCAAGCGAATACTTATTGCCAGAAATATCTTTTACTGAAAATGGGAATGCCTCACTTCCAATTAATTCACTTTTAGTTTGTCCGGGATTTTGCATATTAGCTTGCATTTGCTTCATTTGCTCTTTCTCAAGGTCTGTTGCTTTTCTAAACAAGAAAGCTTTTACTACTTTATTACTGTTAATATAAGGCTCTGGAATATAATCACCCGACATCATTATTTTTATAAAATCACCCTCTTTGATCAATACAAAATTTTCATAATACATTGGAGTAGTTGAAGGATCTAACATCATTGGCGTACCAGATTCAATATCGCCAGGTTCTGCCTTTTTTAAACTATTAAATAGTTCAGGTTTTACAATTAATGAATCTTTCGATTCATTTTTTACTTGAGTATTTGCAATATTTATAAACGTTATTATTGCAAGCATAGTCGCTAATAATTTGTTTGTCATTTTACTTTGTTTTTAGTGTTTTACGATTTTAATAATTATGCCTAACTTCTTAATTACCCCAACTCTCCCACCAACGAAGTTGTCAATAGAACTTTGATTTCTTCTAGTGAATAATTTAAACCAACTAAATATTGCAATTTGGTTAAAGCAGCTTCCGTGGTTAGATTTCCGCCACTGATGACACCAACTTTTTGAAAGAAAGAAGATGTTTGATAGGTTCCTTGTTTGACAGCTCCCGAACTACATTGCGTTACATTCAAAACCAAACCTCCCGATTCAATGTAATTGGTAATATATTCTTGTAAGGTTGCATCACTCGGAGCGTTTCCTGCCCCATACGTTTCAAGAACAATTGCTTTTGTGTTTTGCTTGTCAAATAAATTTTTATAAAACTCAACAGGAATTCCAGGGAATAATTTGACTAAACCAATTTGCTTTGAAAAAGCAGTTTGCACATGAAGCGACGGCAAAGCACTGCGAAATAAACGATCTTTTGCGTAATCGATATTCACTCCCGCGACTGCCAATTCAGGATAATTGGGTGATTGAAAAGCTTCAAATTGATTAGCTGAAATCTTGGAGCAACGATTTCCACGATAAAGAGAATATTCGAAATAAACTCCCACTTCTTGAACGATTGCTTCGTTGTTTTCGTCGTATGCGGCCGCAATTTCAACTGCTGTTATTAGATTTTCTTTTCCATCTGTTCGAATGGTACCAATGGGCAATTGCGAACCGGTTAAAATCACTGGTTTTTTCAATCCTTGTAACATAAAACTAAGTGCAGACGCCGTAAATGCCATTGTATCAGAACCGTGTAGTACCACAAATCCATCGTAGGAACTATAGTTTTTTTCAATAATTTCCGCGATTTCTTTCCAATGTTCAAAATTAATTTCTGAAGAATCGATTGGTTTTTCGAAGCTGATGCTTTTTAACTTTAAGTTCAAGCGCTCTAATTCTGGAACGTGGTCGTAAATGTATTCGAAATCAAAACTTCGCAGTTCTCCTGTTCGTTGATCTTTAATCATTCCGATGGTTCCGCCAGTATAGATGAGAAGGATGTTGCGCATTATGAATTTAGTTTCTTAATTAATTCAGTTGCGTTTTCTGCTTTTATTAGTTTACCTAAATTAATTTCTTCTATTGCTTTTATTGTTTCATCATTGGGAATTTTTACTAATTCAACCCCTTTATTTTCAGAAATTCCAATTTTTATCAATTCTAAAATTGCTTTTCCAAATTTGTTTCGTTCATTTATGTTCAAGGTGATTGTTGCCAAGATGTTTGATTTTAAATACAAAGTTAAGTTTTTACAACGATTTTGATTTATTAAGTAATTGAATTGATTAATCTAATTTTCAAAGTTTATTTATTTCCTATTTATTAGGCATAAATAGCATCCTTTAGAATAAAGTTCTTTGCAAATGGTTTGATGTGTTTAGTGTTGCACAAATCAACGTCTCTGTTAAATTTTGACTTCAGAAACTCTCGTAAAGCCCATTTAACATCAAATACATTAGGGGTATTATTTTCCAATTCAATTAAAACATCGATGTCACTTTCGGGACCTTGTTCATTTCTTGCAAAAGAACCGAAAAGTCCAATTTTTGAAACATGAAATTCAGAACGAAGAAATGTCTTATTCTCGCTTAAAAACTGTAATATTTGCTGTTGAGTTAGCATTTAATTGTAAAAATAACGAATTTAAAACAAATCGAAAAGATTTAAAAATTTAGTAAATCTAGTTTGGAAACGAATTAATAATTAAAAAAGGGGGAAGTGGTTTTACTTCTAAACGGCAAACCTTTCTAATTGAAACAATTCCATCGCATTTTTACTTGTTACCTCAGCAATCGTTTCAACCGAAACTTGGTAAATATCCGATAATTTCTCAGCGACATATTTCACGTATTCACTTTCATTTCTTTTTCCACGAAAAGGAACGGGTGTTAAATAAGGCGCATCGGTTTCTATGACTAAATGTTCCAAGTCTATTTTCTTTAATAATTCAGCTAAATGCGAATTTTTATAAGTCACCACGCCACCGATTCCAAGTTTAAATCCTCCGTATTTCAGTATGTGACGAGCAATTTGTTCGTGCCCTGTGAAACAATGAAAAACGCCTTTTAACGATTCGTCATTTTCTTCATCGAGAATGGCTAGAATTTCAGGAAAAGCATCACGTGCGTGAATCGCAATCGGTAAACCCAATTCTTTCGCCCAAGAAACTTGTCTTCTGAAAGCAATTTTTTGAGCTTCGATGAAGGTTTTGTCCCAATACAAATCCATTCCAATTTCTCCAACTGCACAATACAATTTTGGATTTTCGAATAGTTTTTTCTCCATAACCACCAATTGCTGTTCCCAATCTTCTTTCACATAAGCAGGATGCAAGCCCATCATTTGGATACAATGCGGATAATTTGCTGCAACTTCCTCCATTTTCGGGATACTTTCAATGTCGATATTGGGAAGCAAAATATAATTTACCGAAGCATCTGAAGCTTTTTGAATCATTGCTGAGCGATCTTCATCAAATTCTTCAGCGTATAAATGAGCGTGTGTGTCGATTAACATTAAAAAAGGGATATACTTAAGCCAAATTGAAAAGGATGTAGTTTCACACTTTCGCGGCTTTTGAAAAGTGAGTTAAATTGATAAGAGCCAAATAAAGCTACACTTCTTGTCCCGGCACGAAAATGAACTCCATAACTCAATAGATTTCGGTCACTCAATACATTTGTTAAGTACTCTTTTTCTCCTTCTGATTTGGTCAAAAAAACTTGATTTAAAAAAGGTTGAACACCAACATTAGCTCCGATAATAAATTTAAAACGACTCCATTTTCTGGAAGCAAAACGCAATTCTAACGGTACGTAAAAACGGTGTGCTTGAATAGCGTTGTGGTCATAACTATCTAATTGTGATTTATTTGCTAGCATAACGATAGAATGAGTAGTTTCAATCAACTTCCTATTTGTCGACACATTAGAAAAAGCATAAGCAAAGCCCCAACCGAAAGAGAGCGATTGATTTTTTTTTGAGCGCACATCAAACATAAAATTGGTATTGATGCCGATTGAATTCCATCGGTTTTCAAATGGTGAAACCGCTCCTAACCAATCATTGTAGGTAACATCAACAATTAATCGGTCGTATTTTCGATTATCTGCATCTTGCAAAGGACGCAACCCTGTGAAGTACCACAAAATCCCCGGTCGATGGCGCGAAATCAAATCAGGATCTTGTTGAGCCTCCAATGAATTCCAAAGAATTAAAAAAAGTAATAAAATTCTATTTTTCATTTTGTTCTGCCAGCTTTTTTTCCCAATTCCAAGCGTCGATTACAGCGTCTTTAATAGTTAAATTTGCTTGCCAACCCAATACATTTTTAGCTTTAGTTGCATTTGCAAAGATTTCAGTTACGTCACCCTCTCTTCTTGTACCAAAAGCCCAATTCAATTTTTGACCTGTTTCTTTCTCAAAGGCTTGAATTATTTCTAAAACGCTTGATCCTTTTCCAGTACCAACATTTATGGTTTCAAGGCAACCTGTTTGTGATTCTAAAAAAGAAATTGCTTTTACATGGGCTGCAGCTAAATCAACAACATGTATATAATCACGAATACAAGTCCCATCAGTAGTTGGATAATCGTTTCCAAATACGGTGAGTTTTTCTAGTTTTCCAATAGCTGTTTGTGTGATGTATGGTAGCAAATTATTAGGCTTTCCTAGAGGGAACTCCCCAATTAATAAACTTTTGTGAGCGCCAACAGGATTAAAATAACGTAAATTCATCATTTTTAATTGAGGATTTGATCTAAAAGTATCTTCAATTATTTGTTCACCAATCCATTTTGTCCAACCATAAGGAGAATTGGGGAGATTTTTTGGTGATTCTTCCGTCATTTCTTTAATTCCTTTTGGTTCACCATAAACTGTACAAGAAGAGGAAAATACAAAATTCTGAACATTAAATGCAATCATTTTACTCAATACATTTACTAAGCCTTGTAGGTTGTTTTGGTAATATTTCAAGGGTTCAAGAACTGATTCACCAACGGCTTTGTGCGCTGCAAAATGAATAACTCCTTTAAATTTATATTTTTGAAAAATAGTTCTCAATGCTTCATCATCACAAACGTCAGACTCAATAATTTCTGGAGTTTTACCTAAAATTTTTGTTAATCCATCAACAACTACACGATTTGCATTTCTAAAATCATCTAAAATAATAGGTGTATAACCATTTTCAACTAGTGAAACAACAGTATGTGAACCAATATATCCAGCGCCTCCTGTAACAAGAATGTATTTTTCCATAATTCAAATTTAAGTAATCATTAGCTTTTGAAAGCGATTTTTACTTTTTCTTTTCAAATCTAAAGAAATGATAACTTACTAACCTTAACTTCCATTGGTAAGCATTACAAATTCAAAACCATACTTTCTTAGGAGAATCTTTATCATTAAGTCTTCCAACCATAGAGATTTCTTAATTTAGCAAATCAAAAAAATATAAGCATGAAATACGATCGAATTAACTCCAAATTATACATTTCTAATAGAGCAAAATTTTCTGCTCAAATGCAACAAGGAACATTAGCTGTTCTCAATTCAAATGATATTTATCCAGTAAGCGCTGACAGCACAATGCCTTTTCAACAGCATAGAGATATTCTTGCATTATCTGGAGTTGATCAAGAAGAATCGATTTTAGTTTTATTTCCTAATGCGAGTAATCCTGCTCATCGCGAAGTGCTTTTTCTGAAAGAAACAAGTGATTTAATTGCTATTTGGGAAGGTGAAAAGTTGACAAAACAAGCTGCATTTGAAACTTCAGGAATTAAAACTGTTTATTGGTTGCAACAATTCCCGACGATTTTCAAGCAAATGATGGCAGAAGCAACAGGTATTTATTTAAACACCAATGAACATTTGCGCGCTAATACGGAAGTTGAAACACGAGAAGATCGTTTTATCAAGAAAGTAAAACAAGATTTTCCAGCGCATCAAGTTTTTAAAGCTGCACCGATAATGCATAAAATTCGATCGATAAAAAACGATATCGAAATAGAATTGATGCAACGTGCTTGTAAAATTACTGAAGCTGGCGTTAGAAGATTATTAGGTTTCATCAAGCCAGGTGTTTGGGAATATGAAATTGAAGCGGAATTAGCACATGAATTTTTACGCAATCGTTCAAAAGGTTTTGCATATACCCCAATTGTTGCTTCAGGAAAAAACGCTTGTGTGCTACACTATATTGAGAACAACCAACAATGCAAAGAAGGTGATGTGATTTTATTGGATGTCGGAGCAGAATATGCAAATTATTCTTCCGATTTAACACGCTGTATTCCTGTTAATGGAAAATTCACAACACGTCAAAAAGCAGTTTACAATGCGGTATTACATGTGAAAAAAGAGGCCGAAAAGTTATTAGTTCCTGGTACCATTATGGCAGAATATCACAAACAAGTTGGACATTTAATGGAAGAGCAATTAGTGAACCTTGGTTTGATTTCAATGGAAGAAATCAAAACTCAAAATCCAGATTGGCCAGCCTACAAAAAATATTTCATGCATGGAACTTCTCACTTTTTAGGTTTAGATACACATGATGTTGGTTTGTGGCATGAGCCTATTCAAGCTGGGATGGTTTTCACGTGTGAACCAGGAATTTATATTCCAGAAGAAGGTTTAGGAATTCGTTTAGAGGATGATTTAGTAGTTCAAGAAACAGGTGCTCCGTTCAATTTAATGAAAGATATTCCTTTGGAAGCGGATGAAATCGAAGAATTAATGAACGCTTAATTTTCAATCACTTGTTACATTATTCAATTGAAGGTGAAGGAGAAACACTCGTTTTTCTACATGGGTTTTTAGAATCAAATTTAATGTGGGATTATCTTGCGTTGGAAGAGTTGAATTTTCAAAAAATTTTCATTGAACTTCCAGGTCACGGACAATCAGCTTTAACGGATGACTCTGAAAATCCAAGTTTAAACTTCTATGCCAATGAAGTTCAAGAAGTTCTTTCGTTTCTGAAAATTGAAAAATTCTCAATTGTTGGTCATTCTTTAGGGGCTTATGTGGCTTTGATTCTTAAGGAACTAAATGTTGGCTGTCAAAAAGTTGTATTGCTAAATTCCAATTTTTGGGCAGATAGTGAACAAAAGAAAAAAGACCGTCTACGCGTTGCTGAAATTGCGTTTAAAGCGAGAAAAGTTTTTATCAACGAAGCTATTCCGAACTTATTTGGACAAGTTGAACTTTTTCAAAATGAAATTGAAGATTTGAAGGAAGAAGCAATGAAAATTGAACCAGAATCGATTGCTTATGCTGCTTTAGCAATGCGGCAACGGAAAGATTATTCACACATGATTGCCGAAAACCCAAGCGATTTTTTTATCATTCATGGAGTCTTAGACCGATTAGTAACTACTGAGTTTTTAATGGAGCAAACTAAACTAATCTTTAAAGAGCAATTAGCAAATCACTTGTTTATCATCAATGAAGCTGGACACATGGCGCATATTGAAGCCAGTGAGATGGTGATGCATTTTTTAAAGTTGATTTTTTGTAAAGTGGGTTTTAATCCCAATTCTCAAAAAGCTTATTAATTTTGATACATGCGACTTTATCTAAACGAAAACGAATTCATCGAAACAAACGAACCATTGGATCTTTCCATTGGATTACAATCTGGATCAAAGAATCTTAGGGCTTGGTATGTAAATCCGCCAACATTTGAACCTGTTCGAGCGAATGGTTTCATAGGATGTGTTGTTGAAGGTGGAGGTGTAAACTTCCGTGATGTGTTTTTCAACCCGCATGGACATGGAACACACACAGAATGCCATGGACATATTACGCCAGAAGTAGTTTCAGTGAATCAGAAACTTAAAATTTATTTTTTCAAAGCTCAATTAGTTTCTATTGAACCAAAGGTTCTTGAAAATGGTGATGAAATTATAATTAAGGAACAACTTGAAACCAAATTAGTTGAATCTCAAATAGAAGCTTTAATTATTCGAACACTTCCGAACACAAAAGATAAAAGGTCGAAAAATTACTCGGATACAAATCCTCCTTACCTTGATTTATCGGTAATTGAACTCATCGAAAGTTTTGAAATACAACATTTATTGGTAGATATGCCTTCTGTAGATCGTGAATCCGACGAAGGGAAATTGGCATTTCACCACGCATTTTGGAATGTTCCCGAAAATCCAAATGACAAAACCATTACAGAATTAATTTATGTTAATGATGAAATTACAGATGGCTTATATATTTTAGAAATGCAAATGGCTCCTTTTGAAAATGATGCAAGCCCAAGTAGACCAGTGCTTTATAAAATTCATAAGAAGTGATAAAAGTTGTTATTTCCGTTCTGCTGTAATTGTTAAATTTCTTACTATCCTTTTACCTCAAACCTTTTCAACGAAACCTCCCTATCTAATTCTTTGCCCTCCAATAAAAATGCACACATATCTTTTGCTAAAGTTGGCGCCATTAAATAGCCTTTTGTACCAAGACCGTTGAAAATAAATAGTTTATCTAATTCGGGATGTTGTCCCATAATTGGTCTTCTATCAAGTACCGTTGGTCTTACACCCACACTTTGGTCTACAATTTTTAGCTCAAAATCCCCAAGTACGCTTAAATGCTCCAATAACAACTGTTTAGATGTTTCGGTAGTTGTCAGCGTTTCGTCATTCCACTCGTAGGTCGCACCAATTCGGAAGGTATTTTCTCCTAACGGAAGCACAAAACATTTACGATTCAACGATTCATCTTCAGGTAAATCAGTCGACTCAATCGTGAGTGTTTGACCTTTCGTTTGTTCCACAGGCGCACTTGCGAAAAAAGGAATGTATTTATTCAAATAGCCACAGCAAAAAATAACTTTGTCATATTCGATTCCTTTGTAGCTTGCTGTTTTTTCATCGAACTGTGTCAAATCAAACGTTTCGTTTAATAGACAATCGATGCTTCGGAAATAGTTTCGATTCCCTTCGTAGTAGGCAAGGGCATCAATCCAAAAAGCTTGTTGTAAACGTCCACTTCCAAATTCATTGGTAGCTTTTGAATAGTTATTGTCTGCTTCAGAAATTTGGGTTAAATACTCTTTGTATTCGTCTAAATCTTGACGTTTTTCCCAAAATTCACGCTCTTGTATAGAAGAGAACATCCGTCTAATTGTAATTGGGAAATAAAGAGGTGTGTTGAGTTGTTGCTCTAATGTTTTATAAAATGGAATAGCATCTTCCATACATTCGTCTAAGCGCCAGGATTTGTTCATGCGTCTAAAAACCATTGGATTCACCATTCCTGCAGCGATTGCAGTTGCATGATTTTCTCCTTTGTCGAGAATAGTGACTGATTGTCCTGCTTTGAGTAATTGATGGGCCAAACTTGTGCCTGCCAATCCAGCTCCGACGATTAAAAATTTTTGTGGCTTCATTATGATTTTGCGAGCGCTAAGCTAATAATACTAATTTGTAAAGTTGGATTTGCTTCCTTTAATTCTTTCGCCATCGACTCTAAGGTGGAACCTGTTGTGATAACGTCATCAACAATGGCAACATGTTGATAATTAGACAAATCACCCTTAACTTTAAAAATGGAAGTCACGTTATCCCAACGTTGAAATTGGTCTTTTCGCGTTTGACTTTCTGTGTGTTTCGTTTTCAAAACCTCTTGATGGATAACAGGTATTTTCCAAACGGATGCAATGCCCTGTGCGATTTTTTCACTTTGATTATATCCACGAATAAATGCTTTCTTGGAATGTAAAGGCACAGGTATTAGCGCTTGAACCTCTTTAAAAATAGGATGATCAACAAGTTTCGTGGCTGTCAAACTTCCAAGGTAAACACCAATATTTCCTTTGAATTGGTATTTTAATGCATGTAATAATTTTTGAGAGGCTTTTTCTCTTTGGAAATAGAATAAAGCATAAGTAGCATTAAACTCAACACGTCCCCAAAATAATTTATCGAGCGAACTTGGTTCTTTAAATCCTTCAAAGTAGGTGAGATGAATTGATTCCCAACATGTATAGCATAGATAATTTTCTCTAACAGATAATTCCGTTTCGCAAGCCAAACAAATTTCAGGGAAAAGCAAATTAATGAATCCATCTTTAACTAATTGAAACTGTTTTTTTGAGTTGTATAAAAACATCTAGCGTGGTCTGAAATTTTGAAATTTATTCTTTTTGTGGTTAACGTATTTGGTTTCACAAATTAGATAAATTTAATTGTAAATCAAAATTTATTTTTGTCAAAATTGTTTAGTTTTTTTAGAAATAAGGCTGTAACCTTTGCCCCGTAACAAGTTCTAATATTTGTAACAATAAGTTGTTTAAAACCACCGAAAATTTAATATTAAAAATTAGGTTTCGACTCTAAATTTACAGTGTAATCAGTCTTATAAAAATTTGATAATAAAGCAAGGTTTTTTTGTCATTTTTTTATAAAGCAAGGAAGAAAACATTGTGTATATCTTTCATTTGTGTGTTGAAAATCGCTGAAGGGTTTGTGAATGAAAGGGTTCAGAAACGAGGTGTTAATAACATTGAGTTAATGTTGATTTCTTTAATTGATTACCGCGAGATTTTTGACAAATTTTGTATGCCTCAAAACAGGGTTGATTAGAGAAGACCGATCGTTAAAAACGAAAAGCAGAGGAAATAAAATTAAATTTTGAAGATGCTTCAATTATAGCTTGTAAAAAAGCTGAATGACCAAGTTATCTACAAACAAAAAGGAATAAAATTGTGTTAAAACATAAATAAATAATGACAACAGAACCTATTTTAGAATCTAACAACAGTCGCTTTGTTCTCTTCCCAATCCAACACGACGATATTTGGAGTTTTTACAAAAAAGCAGAAGCAAGTTTTTGGACTGCGGAAGAAATTGATTTATCGCCAGACTTAATTGATTGGGAAAATAAATTAAACGATGATGAACGCCATTTCATTAAACACGTTCTTGCCTTTTTCGCGGCTTCAGATGGTATTGTTAACGAAAACTTAGCAGAACACTTTTTAGCTGAGGTTCAATATACAGAGGCAAAATTCTTCTATGGTTTTCAAATTACAATGGAGAATATCCATTCGGAAACATATTCTTTGCTGATTGATACATACATTAAAAACACAGCCGAAAAAGACCATTTGTTTAACGCAATTGATACGTTAGACTGTGTTCGTAAGAAAGCAGAATGGGCATTACGTTGGATTGATAAGGGTTCTTATGCAGAGCGTTTAGTTGCTTTTGCAGCAGTTGAAGGTATTTTCTTCTCCGGTTCTTTCTGTTCAATTTTCTGGTTGAAAAAACGTGGATTAATGCCTGGACTTTCTTTCTCAAATGAATTAATTTCAAGAGATGAAGGTTTACATTGTGATTTCGCTTGTTTGTTATACACGAAGCATTTAGTTAACAAATTGCCAAAAGAGCAAGTGCGCGATATCATTATGAACGCTGTTGAAATTGAAAAAGAATTTGTGGCTGATGCAATTCCCGTGAAATTGATAGGAATGAACAGCGATTTAATGTGTCAATACATCGAGTTTGTGGCTGATCGATTATTAACAGAGCTAGGAAATGAGAAAGTGTATAACACAACTAATCCTTTCGACTTCATGGAGATGATTTCACTACAAGGAAAAAGTAACTTCTTTGAAAAAAGAGTTGGAGAATACCAAAAAGCAGGTGTTCTTGCGGGAAAAGAAAATCAAACATTTAGTTTGAACGAAGATTTTTAATTGAATTATAAAGAAAAGCATGTACGTAGTAAAAAGAGACGGAAGAAAAGAGACTGTGAAATTTGACAAAATCACAGCACGCATCATTAAGATGTGTTACGGGTTGGATCCATTGGTTTCGCCTGAGGCTGTTGCAATGAAAGTGATTGAAGGAATTTATGATGGTGTTTCAACGACAGATTTGGATAACCTTGCAGCTGAAGTTGCCGCAGCAAAAACGATTGATCATCCAGATTACGCTTTGTTAGCATCACGTATTGCAGTTTCTAACTTACACAAAGAAACCAAGAAAACGTTTTCGGAAGTAATGAGCGATATGTATCACTACATCGATCCAAAAACAGGTCAAAAAGCTTCATTACTAGCAGATGACGTATATCAAATTATTCAAGAAAATAAAGAATTATTGGATTCTAGCATCATTTATGATCGCGATTTTAGATACGATTACTTCGGATTTAAAACATTGACGCGTTCTTACTTGATGAAATTGAACGGAAAAATAGCGGAACGTCCACAACAGATGTTAATGCGTGTTTCTCTTGGTATTCACAAAACGGATTTCAAAGCAGCCATTAAAACGTATGATTTGATGTCTGACGGTTGGTTTACACATGCAACACCAACGTTATTTAACGCAGGAACTCCAAAACCTCAAATGTCTTCATGTTTCTTGTTAACAATGAAAGAAGATAGCATTGGTGGAATTTATGACACTTTAAAATCATGTGCACAAATTTCACAATCAGCAGGTGGAATTGGCTTAGCTTTACATGATATTCGTGCAACTGGTTCGTACATCAAAGGAACAAACGGAACTTCTAACGGAATTGTACCAATGTTACGTGTTTTCAATGACACTGCTCGTTACGTTGACCAAGGTGGTGGAAAAAGAAAAGGTTCTTTTGCAATGTATATTGAACCTTGGCATGCTGATGTGTTTGATTTCTTAGACTTGAAAAAGAATCACGGAAAAGAAGAACAACGTGCTCGTGATTTATTCTACGCACTTTGGATTCCAGATTTATTCATGAAACGCGTAAAAGAAAACGGTGAATGGACTTTAATGTGTCCACACGAATGCCCAGGTTTATCTGATACGCACAGTGCAGAATTTGAAGCACTTTATACTAAATATGAACGCGAAGGTAAAGGTCGTAAAACGATTCAAGCACAAGATTTATGGTTCAAAATTTTAGAATCTCAAATCGAAACTGGAACGCCTTACATGTTGTATAAAGATGCAGCAAACTCTAAATCAAACCAACAAAATTTAGGTACAATCAAGTCTTCAAACTTATGTACTGAAATCATTGAATATACTGCTCCAGATGAAGTTGCTGTATGTAACCTTGCTTCAATCGCATTGCCAAAATATGTGACTGAAAACAAAACATTTGATCATGATAAATTATTCGAAGTGACGTATCAGGCAACTTTGAATTTGAATAAAATAATTGACGAAAACTATTACCCAGTTCCAGAAGCAAAAAAATCAAACTTGCGACACCGACCTATTGGTTTAGGTGTTCAAGGATTGGCTGATGCTTTCATCATGATGGGACTTCCTTTTGAATCACCTGAGGCTAAAGCGTTGAATAGAGAAGTTTTTGAAACGATTTACTACGCTGCAATGACTGCTTCTAAAGATCTTTCGAAGGAATTAGGTCCTTATGAAACGTATCAAGGTTCTCCGGTTTCTAAAGGGATTTTCCAATATGATATGTGGAATGTAACACCAACTAATCGTTGGGAATGGAACGTGTTAAAAGAAGAAGTGAAAAAATACGGTGTTCGTAATTCATTGTTGTTAGCGCCAATGCCAACAGCTTCAACGGCACAAATTCTAGGAAATAACGAGTGTTTTGAACCATATACATCAAATATTTACACACGTCGTGTATTGTCTGGTGAGTTCATTATCGTTAACAAACATTTATTGAAAGATTTAGTGAAAGCTGGATTGTGGAACAAAGATATGCGTCAAAAAATCATGACTGCTAACGGTTCGATTCAAAACATCAACGAAATCCCTCAATATTTAAAAGACTTATACAAAACAGCTTGGGAAATTTCTCAAAAAGCAATCATCGAGCAAGCAGCAGATAGAGGAGCTTATATTTGTCAAAGTCAGTCGTTAAATATTTTCATGGAAAATGCCAACTTCGGAAAATTAACTTCAATGCACTTCTACGGTTGGGAAAAAGGTTTGAAAACTGGAATGTACTACTTGCGTACGAAAGCAGCTACAGATGCTATTAAATTTACAGTAGAGAAAAACGTTGCAGCGGAACCTGCAGCAGAACTGATTGAAGACCAACAGGCCGCAATCGCATGTTCATTAGATGATCCAGATGGCTGCGAAATGTGTTCTGGATAGAAGCGACGCTCGTCTGTTACAGAAAGAACGAAAATTCATGACCTTGCGAGCAACATGTGTTCTGTATTGAACCGGTTAAAGCTTAAAATATTAAAACCTCATTGAAGCAATTTGATGAGGTTTTTTGGTTAATATCAAATTCAATGAGAAGTGATTTATCCATAGCCAAAATTAGCTAGACGTATTTATCAAACTATTTTTAGCTAAATTTATACTATAAAATTGATTTTATGTGGCGTTATTTTTTCATTACTCAACTAGTGAATTTATCTTTATTTGGTCAAGATTTCCATCAGGATATCAAAATTGACTGTGACACAAATTTCTATTTATTAGAAGCATATCAAGACTCCTTACCGTTTTATGAAAAGGAATTTGGACACAACAAAAAAATTAGTATTCGCGACAAAAAACTGAAACTTGCGTTTTATGTAGCACTTAGGCATTATCCTGAATTGAAAAACGTCCACATGAAAGTGAATTTAAAGAAAATAAGTGCTACGATGATGGCACAACCAACTTATAGTTTTTTGTTTCATCGAAAAGAAAAACGTCACTATCAAATTTTTGTGAATAGTACACAAGCTAACAATGGAATGTATTATAAAGACTTAACTTTTAATTCGCAAGTAGGATGGATAGGTCATGAATTTGCACATATTTTAGACTATTCACAAAAAAGTAACAAAGAATTATTAGTTTTTATTTCTAAATATGTAAGTTCAAAAAAAGAACTCAAAAAAACAGAATGTGAAGCTGATAGGGTTGCAATTAGACACGGTTTAGGAAAACAATTATTGGAGGGCACAAATTATTTTTATAATAATAAAAGAATTACAAAAGCTTATAGAGAAAAAAAGAAAATTTATTATTTATCACCTGATCAGATAGTGACGGAAATGGCTGAAAATTGTAAATAAATAGTTTTTACTTTTTCTCCATCACCAACGAATAAACCATTGGAATGTAATTCTTTAAATGCGCAATACGGAAACGACTTAAACCGATTTCAATAGTATGGCTGAAGCAATTATAAGGTGAAAAATCGTATTCTTGAAACTGTTTTAATTCTAAATTTTCATACAAAAGGCTACAAAGAACTTCTCCGAAATCGTGATTCCACATGACATATTCACTGCTAATCGCCGCATTTTTATCCGCATAGGTTCCTATTTCATTTTCAATTATTGGCCCCGAATTGAAGTAGTTATAAGCCACTTTTGAAAAATCATCATCAAACATCCAAACAACAGGATGAAATTCCACAAATACAAACTTTCCTTTTGGTTTAAGGAAATGTGCCACCACTTTTGCCCAGCGATTCAAATCGGGCAACCAACCAATTGTACCGTAAGAACTATAAACGAGGTCAAATTGTTCATTAAACACTTCTGGTAAATCGTAAATATTTGAACAGATGAATCGTGTGTTTTGTCCCGTTTTAATTGCTAACTCTTTTGCTGTCTCAATCGCCTTTGGAGAGAAATCAATACCTGTTACCTCAGCACCCATTCTGCTCAATGAAATAGAATCTTGTCCGAAATGACATTGAAGATGTAGGATTTTTAAACCTTTTACATCGCCTAAAATTGCGATTTCGATTTCTTTCAGTGAGTTTTCACCTGCAATAAATGCTTTGTTGTTGTAAAATTCAGAATCAACATGGGTATCTACTCTTGTATCCCATGATTTTTGATTCGTTTCAAAAAATTGTTTTTCATCATTCATAATTAACAACTGCTTGATAAAACTTCTAATCCAACAATTTTAACTATTATGATCGAATCAGTAAATTTTGAAAGATAAACATAAGTAAAATTCTCATTGTTTATAGTAAAATCGGAAATTTTATCTTCATTTAGATAAACAGCCAAAATTATCCGAATGGAAGAAGGACCCTAATCTCCAATAGTGTGAACTCGCATTTATTATTGATCTTTCTTTTCGCTATTTTTTGGAATTTCTGTCAATTATAATTTAAATACTATGATTCTTCCTTGTTCGTTTTCCATAACTTTTTGACCAGTAGCATAAATTTAAAAAAAACCAGTGTCAGATTTTATAGTTGCTAAATCACCCGTTTGAAAATAATTTTGATTTGGAATTAATGAAACAATTATCTTCGGCTTAATACTAGAATAGGATTCACAACCACAACTTGCAATAAATAAAGAAATAAATTTTGAAGGAAATTCAATTCCTTCTTGCAATCTCTACAAAATCCCGAATCACTTTTTGGGGATGGCGGATGGAGTAAATTTTATCGTCCTTGAATTCAAGAGCAAGGCGGGTGATTCCTTCGTCAAATTCAGGTCTTTTTGGTAAACCAAATTCAGGCGGGGTGAAATCTCTACCTGTGAAATCAGAACCCCAAACTGAAAAACGAAACTCAATCACATCCTGTTTAGGGAGGTGATCAAAGGAAAAACCGTGGTTGATATTCATATTGTCGCGACCAGGTTTTCTTTTCACTTTGTCAAACTTTTTAATCAAATAAATCATCGCTTGGCCACGAGAAAACTTTCCAAAAAAAACACCTCTTGGATGCAATAGCTCTGACAAAATCGTCATGTTTTCTGAAAGTATTGCAGCCTCGAGTCGGTGCTTGATTTCTCGTTGTAGATATATTTCCTCTTCTGTGATTTGTTTAATGATTACTTGTTGCATTGGATTTTGATTGTTGGTTGCGCGAATTAGACAAAGTATGTGCCATGTCTAAAAATCAACAATTAAAGTAAAAAATAATTGATTATGATATCAAAAAAGCTATTTAATTATCAATTATTGATATTTTTAGTGAAAAATAATGCTAAATGAAAATTCTCGTTTCATGGCACGCTTACAACCACGATTTCTCAAATGGTGAAGTGATTGAAGATGGCCCAACGGCTGCATATCACAAATATTTTTTCAAACACGAAAAACATATTTTACTCTCCACAGAAAAAGAGGAAGATTTACGCGCTTTGCATTTGCGAACCTATCTACAGAAAAATTATTCCGACAGATTGGTTGAAATTCGCTACTTGGATGTTCACGATCCAATAGATCACTCTGAAATTCAATCGAAAATCCATCCATTTTTGGCGGAATTGAAAGATGATGAAATAGATATTTTTGTTTCACCTGGAACACCTTCAATGCAAGTTGTTTGGTATTTGTCACACATGAGTTTGAATTTAAAAACAACCCTTTTTCAGACGCGTCCAACAAAATACACTTCCAAAAAAGACAAGCCAGAATTAATTAAAATTCAAATGGAGCGATCAGCTATTGGTTTGACCGCGCTTTACCATCAGCAAGAAGTGAAAAAAGTGGCCGTTTCCGATCGTTTTTTAATTACGCCAGCAATTGAACGCATTTATGAAAACGCTAGAAAAGTTGCTTTAACAGACGAAGTGACTGTTTTGATTTTGGGTGCAAGTGGAACAGGAAAAGAAAATTTAGCCAAACACATTCACCACAACTCTATAAGGGCGAACAAACCCTACATTGCGATTAACTGCTCTGCATTTAGTGATTCTTTATTGGAGTCGCGTTTATTTGGCTACAAAAAAGGAGCGTTTACAGGAGCCGACAAAGACAGTGAGGGCTTGTTTGAATTAGCAAATGAAGGAACAATTTTCTTAGATGAAATTGGTGATATTTCACCGTATATGCAACAGGCGCTATTACGTGTTTTACAGGAGAAAGAAGTAATGCCATTAGGTGGAAAAGCACGAAAAATTGACGTTCGAGTGATTGCTGCTACGAATCAAAATTTGGTTAATCGTTGTGAAGAAGGAAAATTTCGTTGGGATTTATATTATCGACTTTCCGTTGTGGAACTGGACTTACCTACCCTATTGCAACGTGGAAAAACGGATTTAAAAGTAATGGTTGATTTTTTTATCGGTCAGAAAAAGAAGGAGTTGCGCAAAGCAAAAAAGCTAACTTTTACAAAAGAAGCAATGGAGATTATCTTGAATTATTCGTATCCTGGTAACATTCGCGAATTGGAAAATATCATTTCAAGGTTGTATGTCTTTAATGAGGAAACCGTTACTGCAGATGTATTGCCAAAAAGACTGAAACAAGAAGCATTCAACAAACCGATGAATTGGGAATACATTGAAAAAGAACACATTGAGCGTGTTTTAAAACATTTCAATGGTAACAAACGGCAAACGACTTTAGCAATCGGTTGGGCGATTAACACATTGGTCAGCAAGATGGAGAAGTATGGGATTGAGTGATTTATCGCGTATTAAAAACAAACTTTAGCTTTTGACTTGTGTAATGTTTAAACTTTGTATCAGAAGAAATTAAAGTTAATTTATCGGAAATTGCTTGTGAAATAATTGCGTGATCAAATGGGTCGTTGTGGTTTTCGCTTACAATTAGCTTTGACAATACTTCTAGATTTTGAATTGAGAATGGTTCTATTTTAATCAATAAGTCAGTTTCTATTGACTTAACCAAGTCATTTGCAGACTTGAATTTCTTAGATTTTACTTTGCCAATTCTCCATAATTGTAAAAGCTCGTTTACAGCAATTATACTAACATACAGTTGACAATTATAATCACTTAATATGCTCTGCGTTTCTTGGGAAATTTTATCTTTTTCACCAAAAAGCATAAAAACTAAAATGTTTGTATCTAAATAAAATCGATCCAATTTATCACTTTAAAACAGCTCGCATATCTAGAATTTCACCTGTACCAACATTTGCAAGTACTGCCAACCAAGTTTTAGAAACCTTTGTGGGCTCTTCCTTTTTTGATTTAGTAGCTTTTGTTGATTTAGCTGTTTTTTTCGTTGTTGCTTTCATAGCATAAAATAATTATTACAAATTTAGCCTTTATTGATTTATTTTCCAAAGGTTTAAAACAAACACTACTTCAAAACCGCTGTCATATCTAATATTTTCCCTCCAGCTCCATTTTTATTTTTTTGCATAGCCAACTAAGTTTTAGAAATTTTTTTAGGTTCTTCTTGTTTGGATTTAGTGGGTTTTGACGATTTAGCTGTTTTATACTTTTTTGGATTTTATCTTTTTTAATTTTTAGCTCTATTATTTCAACACCTTCTCCAATAATTGTTTCAAATAAGTTACTTCTTCCTTCAACAAGTTGATTTGGTCTTGGTAAAGAAATCTTTCATTATCCGTTACTTGATTATTGTTAATAACAAATCCATTATGCCCATTATTGTTGTGCATCACATTAAATACCATAGATTCATTGAATGCGATTACCTCTTCGGGTTTCATGCCAAGGGCTTCAGAAATTTTCTCGAGTTTACTATAGGTTACTTCCGATTCGCCCAATTCTATTTTGGAATAGGCACTTTGCGACACTCCCAATTGATCTGCTAAATGCGTTTGAGTAAGGTTTTTCAATTCGCGTAACTTTTTGATTTTTTGACCGATGTGCATTGTTCGAAGATCCATAGCAAACTCCATTTAGATAGTTAACAAATTTACTAATATATTTCTTCATAAAGACAAGGCAGCGTACTTTCAGTAAATTCTATTTCTTGTTTTGTATTACCAAAACTATTTAAGAATATTTTACAATCTATAGGAATAAATTATAGGTTTGAAAATCCTGTTTTGTTCACCAATCCAAAGATATTTGCAATACTCACTTTCAAATTGTAAATAGTGTGAGTCGCGGTAACCGAAAAGCGCATGAGTAGGCAATTAAAAGATTAAAAATATGAAACAATTAAACATTATTATTTTATCACTAGGGGTAATTTTATTTACATCATGTAAAAAAGAAGATGTAAAACCGAATACAATTAAATATGAAGTTGAGACAACACATCTTAGTGAAATTGAGATTCAATATACTAATGAATTTGGAAATACAAATACGGAACTTTTTACTGGAAATAAGTGGACAAAATCAATTGAAATAGGAACTGAAGAATACTACAAGGTTTCAGTTTCGCAGGACAATCTACCAATTTCAATCAATAATACTCTGAAAATGAGGGTTTATTACAATGATGTTTTGGTTGATGAAGAATTAACAACTACGGATACTGGTTATCTGTTTGGATATGCTGATTATTGGATTCAATAATTTTTTGTGACCTTTTTATTTTTACCCCACGTTTTTTCGTGGGGTTTTTTGTTTTTAATTCATTACTAAGTGTGCTAGTTTTTAGTATTTGCAATTTAGGTGTATATTTTAATCTTTACTATGGGTTACTCCACATGGATTATTTAATGATTTCAATAATTTACATTCCCGCTTCATAGCTATTCATTTATAACAAGCTCAATTCCTATAATCAAATGTAAGTGTTCCGTTAAAGAGATTTCTACATGTTTCAGGATTAGCTGAAAAAAAACCTTCATTCTCATGATTGATCTTTACTTTTTCTAATTCCAACCAATTTTTAGAAATCTTTGTGGGCTCTTCCTTTGTTGATTTAGTAGCTTTTGAAGGTTTTGTTGATTTCTTATTTTCTAGTTTATTCATATCTAAAAGTTATTTCATTATTAATTTCTTCCAAAGAAAATTAAGCTATTTTCTAATACTTATACCTATTTCTTTCATCTTCGACAATTGCAAAATAAGAAGAAAATTCAGACTTCATTTTTACATAAATCGCATCCTCTTTGCCTCGAATTTGTCCAATGAAATTGATTGTTCCGTTAAACTTTTGCAGAAAAATAAGTTGATCATCTTTACTTGGTCTATACTCCGTTTTGAGATGATTTTGAGCTGCTTTGGATGCTCCGTTTACACGTAAATCATATAACATAGCACGCGTTTTTTTTAGCATTTTACGGTCAATATTCACTTTTTCATTGACCACCAACCCTGTTACAAGTTGCTTTTTATTAAAAGTTCTAACTCGAAATTTCTTTTCATTTGGTTCAAATCCTTCTTGCATCAATAACTGTTTAATGAAGTCTATTTGTACTGGATTAAAAGGCTCATTTGACGAAAAAGTTAAATCATCTGCATATCTAGTATAATTCCAATTGTTTTGATTTGAAAAAGCTGTGAGTTTTTCGTCAAGCGATAAACAAGCAAAATTGGAAAGAATAGGGGAGGAGGGAGCACCTTGAGGCAGACAGTCATTTGTAGTTACTAAATAAGTTAATACTGACGCAATTTGCGTGTCAAAACAGAATGGTTTTGCTCTGAAAATCAAATAAATCCGTTGATCAGAAATGGAGGTAAAGAAATCCTTTATGTCCATATTTAATACGTATTTTTTTCCAACGTGCGGCAATGCATTTTCTACAATATTTGCTTTTAAATTACTACCTTTTTTATGTAGAACAAATCCTTTTGCAGAATCGGGTTTTATACTTGAATAAACACCTTGCAAATGGCGATTTAGTTTTTTTTGTAAATTTTTTAACCTTCCAATTGGTGCATTAATCGCTCGAATGCCATTCTTTTTTTTCGGTAAATGATACGTGATATAATTTGGTTTATTAATGATAGTTTCCAATTCTAAATGATGGATTTTGAAAAATGAACAAAGATCACTTGGCCGAACAATAGAAAGTAAGTTTATAGCATAGCGTTCAAAACTTGTCAGACCAGTTGGTGCATCACCTATGAATGAACCTGAATGTTGCAAACATCGATGGGTTACTGCATGTTTTTCTATAAGTTCTTCAAGATTACTTTGCTTCATACTATTTAAAAAAAAGCCGTTGACGATTATCTTCGATTTATTTACAATGAAGCGTAGCTTCATGGAAAACAGCCCTTCCAAATGGTGGCTATTTTACGTAATGGGTTGCAGGAACACAACCTCAAGTCTATTTCAGTAAATACGACTCATAAGTTTCAATCAACGGCTTATGTTATTTTGGTTTTAAAGTGGCATCGGTTTTTAAAATGGACTATCAGTTTCATTTGGTTCGACAAATGGTTTTCGCTCAAAAACAAAGGGGGTATTTATATCTCGCATTGGTTCGAGTTTCAATGACGGCAATGTCAGATGAAAATTAAACCGATCAATCGCACCTGTTCGGTTTTTTACCATAAGTAATTCCAATTGTCCTTTGGTGGTGTTGCCATTTTCATCTGTTGTAATGCCATAATAATCAGGTCGATAAACAAAAATTACTTTATCGGCATCTTGTTCAATTGCGCCACTTTCTCGTAAATCGGAGAGTTGTGGACGTTTATCTACTCCTCTAGTTTCAACGGATCTACTCAATTGAGAAGTGACAATCATACAAATATTTAAGTCTTTAGCAATTTTTTTCAAAGTGCGACTGATGTAACTAACTTCTAACTCCCGATTGTGGCGGTAGCGATTACTGGAAAGCATTTGAAGGTAGTCGATTGCAATTACCCGAATGCCTTTTTCATTAACCATTTTTTCACAATACGACTTTAAAGCAAACATCGAATCAAAAGTTGTTTCGCAAACAGAAAGTTGCATAACTTCTAGATATTCAGTTACAAAATTTAGCTTTTCCTTATCGATTCTGCGTAAATCTTCTGGACCTTTGAGTGGTAAATCATAATCCAAGACACTTGAAATGATACGATTTGAAATTTGAACTGCTGTCAATTCAAGAGAAATAAGCAATACAGGATTGTGTAAGGAAATTCTTCTAATTAAATCGATTAGAACAACCGTTTTTCCCATTCCAGGTCTTCCGCCAAAAACAATAAATTCACCGGGGCGAACTCCCCCAGTACTTGCATCAACATTACTCCAACCCGTTTTTATGGGTTGGTATTCTGATTGCAAATCAGATTGTAGAAAATCTTTAAAGACAGAATAAATATCACTTGTTCGGTTTGGGATAGCCTTCTTTGCTTTCCTCTCTTCGATCAACTGTTCAATTTTGCTAGATAAATATGACTCATCATCTTTCGTAATGGCAATAATCTCATTGATTTCTTCTGCTAGTTTTTTCTTCATCTTTCGGAACTTGTACTAGTAATTTCAATTATAGTACCAAATCACAAAAGCAGCAAAAACAGGATGATTTTTAAAATAATTGTGTCAATTTATGAAAAACACACTAAAATTTGATTGTTTTTCTTCGATGCTAAATTTTTTTAGTAGAAAACTTTAAACCCTAAAAAACGAACTTGCAATGCCATCAGCTCGAATTTTTCCTGCGTCAGTGAGAATAAAACTTGATGCTGTTTCATTCATCAAACCGTCAGAAATATAATGTTGTAGCAAATTAAACTCAGCTTTTGAAAACGAATTTAAATCCTTAATCGCCATTTTTGAAACTCCCCATTTAGTGCGTAAACCCGTAAGAAACAATTCATTCCATTGCTCTTTTTCGCTCAAGTTCTCAATTGTAAACCAGCTATTATTTACACCAACATTTTTGTAATAAACTGTGTTATTTGAAATGTTCCATCGGCGTTGTTTTCCATTAAATGAATGAGCTGAAGGACCTATTCCAATGTAATGAACACCTTGCCAATAAGCTGAATTGTGTTTTGAATACTTTTCGTTTTTAGCAAAATTAGATATTTCATATTGCTCAAATCCTTTCGTTTTCAAAAAATCTACCATCATCTCAAATTGCTCACTTTGTGTCTCTTCATCGGCTGTAACCAATTGATTGTGTTTGACTTGATGATGCAGAGCTGTTTTGGGTTCTACTGTCAAACAATAGGCTGAAATGTGTGAAATACCCAAAGATGTTACTAATTCTAGGTGCTTTTTCCATTCTTCTTTGGTTAGTTGTGGCAAACCATAAATCAAATCAACAGTAATATTTTCAAAGCCGAGTTCTTGCGCCAAACGGACAGATTTTTCTCCATCACTTGCCAAATGAGCACGGTTCATCCATTGCATATCACTTTCCTTAAACGACTGCAATCCAATACTCAAGCGGTTGACTCCTTCCTTTTTCCAATGTGCTAACTTTTCTTCACACACATCTTCTGGATTCGCTTCTAGGGAAATTTCAGCAGTTTCTGAAACGATATAATTTTCTCGAATCGTTGTAAGAATCAAACTCAACTCTTCGTTTTCCAGTAAACTCGGGGTTCCTCCACCAAAGTAAATTGTTTGAACTTTTGTTTGAATTTCAACTTTACGAAGTTCGATTTCACGGCATAAAGCTGCAATCAATTCTTTTCTATACGAACCAAAATTCGTTGAAAAATGAAAATCACAATAAGTACAACGCTGCTTACAAAAAGGAATGTGCAGATAAATCCCAGCCATTCCTTAGTAATTATTCAATGATTAATTTTTTAACCAATACTTGTCCTTCAAGGTTGAATTGTAAGAAATAGGTACCTGTACTTAATTGATCGACAGTAAGTTGAGTCTGTGCGCTGGTGATTTCTTTGCTAAAAATTAGTTTACCTGAAATATCTGTAAAATTTAAGCTTCCTTTTAAACTAGTTCCCAATTGAATGATCAACAAATTTTTAGCAGGATTTGGATAAACTAAAATCGTGTTTTCGCTTAAGTTTTCTAACCCAACTCCATTTTCATCGAAACAGAAATCAATATTTTTTTGTGAACCAAAATTTGGACTTGTCGAAGGAATACTTCCTAAACTAATTGAATTATAAAGAATATCCACACTTCCATCTTCTTGACATAAAGTTCCCCCTTCAAGTCCGTCACCATATGAGTCTAAAACTACTAATGAATAACATCCATAAGGCAAGCACCATGGGTCTATTGCAACCAAACCAGGTTGATCGTCAGAATATCCACTTGCTGCATACATAGCTGTTCCTGTTGCATCTTGTAATTCCCAACTAGTTTCAGAGCCATAACAATCTAAAGACAAGTTCAATTGAACTGCTTGACCTCCAATCACCACTGAAAAAGTAGAGCTTGTTGAATTGTTATTAGCATTCTCGTCCGTATTTGCATTCGGGTTGCTTACACTAGCATTAAATGTGTGATTTCCAGAAGCTAATGTTGCTGTTGGAAGGTTTACAACTGTTGATTGCCATTGAGGAAGTGATCCTGTCCAATTATAGGTTTGAGGATTTCCACCGTCAAATGCATAAATTATATCAACAGCAGTTAAAGTGTTAGTTCCAGAATTTGAAATAGTTACACTTGGAGAAATTTGATCTCCACAAAAAGTTCCAGAAACTCCCTGTGGCGAAGATATACCAGCATCAACCAGCACAGGATTTGCGTTTGAAGGATCGTAACCATCGATAAATTCAGCTCCTGAACTTGATGGGTCCAACCAAAACTTTAATTGATTCGTTGAGTTACTGCCTGCTGGTTCCCATGATTTAAAAAGTCTTCCGTAATAATCCGCTGAATTCAAATTAGAACAAGAAGCACCTCCACCCCATAATTGTCCGATGATGCGACGATTTTGATCGAATAAAGGAGAACCTGATGAACCACCTTCCGTTGTTGTACTTCTATCCCATTGAACGGACCAAGAACTAGCTGCTTCAGTAGAACTCATTGCTTGTACAGCACTTGCAGGACCGTCGTCGAATGATATTTTTTTAATATCTCCAGAGGGATGATGTATCGATACGGTTGATGTTGGCGGGGTATCTGAATGATTCCAACCTGAAAAATAAGGTTGATAAGCCAATGGAACGGTGTTACCTTCCAAACCTCCAGTAATTTCTACCAAACAAAAGTCAGACGGTGTTCTTCTTGAACGCAAAACAGCGCCACTTAATGATTGAAAAGAAGGAGAACTTGCAGGATTTGCACAATCACTTGCTTGCCAGTTGAATCTAAAAATCCAACCTGTTGGGTCTGAATAACAGTGGTTTGCTGTTAATACGTATGGCTTTCCGTCGTTTGCAGTATTGTTAATTAAAGCTCCAGAACAAAATCCATTGCTTCCAGAAACGAGCATCACTGCACTATTTCGTTGGGGAATCCAAGTAGAACCATCTGGACAGTTTACATTCATATTACAAGAACCTGAGCTACCAAAAGCTTTAACTTGAAATTCATTTGCAGTTCGGTAACCGTGCGTCACAGTTGAAATATTTAGGCTTCCAAGCTCATTTCCTTTTTTAACGTAATATTCCAAAACGGCTGTATTCCCTGGGATTAGTTCCGTTCCTAAAACGCCATTGTAAATGTGATTTTGTTCAAATTTTCCTAGAATAAAGTCTTTGGTTGGATTATAAACGTACAACTCGTTTCCTGCTGGAATTTTTGTGTTTGAAAATGTAAGGTTTACACTCAACGCCTGCTCACATTTCACAACTAACTGCCAGATTTTATCTCCGTTTGGGAGTTCTATCCAAGTTCCTGAATTGTCAAGAGAAAGGGCAGAATGGTTGTTAAACCCAAAACGCCAAGGAGCAGTTCCTGTATCGTCTGTTTGTTCGTCTTCTGCACGTAAAGCAGCAACATCAGGTTCAGCAAAAAAGCGAACATCAATGTTTTTGTAGTCGCTTGCTAACTTATAACTTTTTGGTTTTCCACCGTTACCTTGGTATTGCGCCATCGCCCCAAGTGATAGAAATAAGGAGATTGATATTAGGAGTGTTTTCATTTGTTTTGACTTTAAACTGTTGCCTTCGAGAACCTCATTCAACAGTTTCATTTATAAATACAACTTTTACAAAAAATAATTTAAGGCTCTCGAATGTAATCTGAGGCTCTCGAAGATTACATTTTTCTTTTAATACTACAACCTTTCGCAGCGGTGTTTGCTGTTTTAATTTTTTTACCTTCTCCAAGTGCTTGAATAGCATTTTTTAAATAAGGTTCGTCACTTTTTCTTTTGCTGTCCCAAATATTGTCGATTGAACCAACGTAAACTAATTCCATCTCGGCATTGAACATATAAATGTGAGGTGTTGTAATTGCTTTCAAAGCGTTTGCTAATTGTGAATTAACATCAACTAAATAAGGCATTGCATATTGTTTTTCTTTTGAATGTTCTAACATTGCTTCAAATGAGTCTGCTACATCGCGTTTAGCTTCGTTGGAATTAACCAGCACAAAACCGATATTGCTTTTTGTCGCTAGTTCGTGCAATTCGTTATATTGTCTCTCCCAACCAGGAAAATCGGGCGTACCAACTACAAACGGACATGTATTACAGCTAAAAACAACTATTAATCCTTTTTCTTTTTTCGCATCGTTTAAAGAGAGCTCGCCGCCTTGAGTGTTTTTCATTTTAACATCAGCCAATGGTGCTTTTTCTTTTAGTTTAACTTGCCCAAAAGCCAAGCTTGAGATAAGAAAAAAACTTAAGAAACCAACTATTTTTTTCATATTTAGAGATTTATAGAGTTTAAAGGTACACAATTTCACCTTAAACGATTTGATGATTCTGAATGTTTAAAATTTTAACACGAACTATTAGATTTACTTTTTTGACTACTTTTTCCACTATATTTGTCACATGCAGTCAGATTCTCGTTGGTTATTAGATGGTCAGGAAGTACAATCAAGCGATGGCGCTTTTGTAAAATGGTATGACCACACTTATTTTTTGTTGCTTCACAAAGGCAAAAAATTTCATGGTGAAATCGTAAAAGATGATTCAGAAAATAATCAATTAACTATTAAAATCAACCACCGTGTTTTTCAGGTTAAGAAACGTGGTGAATTAGACGAATTGATTGCTTCTTTAGGATTAGATGTTCCTAAAATCAAAAAACTCAAAGAATTGACAGCGCCAATGCCTGGGCGTGTACTGAAAATTTTTGTGAAAGAAGGTGATGAAATTCAAATTGGCGATAATGTGCTTTCACTTGAAGCAATGAAAATGGAAAACATTCTTAAAGCTGAAGGAATCGGAACGGTAAGCAAAATCTGCATTGCAGAAGGAAATGTTGTAGATAAAGGAGCCGTTTTGATTGAGTTTGCTTAAGCAATTCATAAAAATTTAATATAGCCTTTGTTTATTTCGTAAATTACTTTTTGGCATCTTTGCGATGATGGAAATAATTAACCGTGAATTAAGCTGGCTTTCTTTTAACGATCGTGTGTTGCAAGAAGCATTGGACGATCTAGTACCCGTAGTTGAACGTATGCGATTTTTAGGAATCTATTCCAATAATATGGATGAATTTTATCGTGTTCGAGTGGCAAATATCCGTCGAATGATTGCGCTAAAAAAACAAAAAGTTGATGGCTTCGATGGTACTTCTGCTGAGCTTTATCAAGAAATACGCGATGTTGTAATTGAGCAACAACAAAAGTTTGAGTTAGCCTACAGAAAAATTCTTCGCGCATTGGTGAAAGAAAGAATTCACCATACCGACGAAAAAAGAATCACACTTGCTCACAAAAAGGAATTAAGTAGTTATTTCCATGAACAATTGAAGCATGCGGTTTTTCCAATCATTTTAGACAAGAAAAATCCTTTCCCTAAGTTGCGCGACTACGCAATTTACTTGGCTGTAAAAATCGTGGAGAAAAAGGATAAAATTCGTTACGCATTGATTCAAATTCCAACTGATTTCTCGCGTTTTTATCAATTGAAAAAAGGAGAAGATATCCGAATTATTCTCATCGATGATATTATTCGTTTATACTTAAAAGAGATTTTTTCCATATTTGAACCCGTTGAAATTAATGCTTACACTTTCAAGTTTACACGCGATGCCGAACTTGATTTGGACGACGATTTGACGCTTTCCTTCATCGAAAAAATCGAAAAAAGTTTGAAACAACGAAAAAAAGGAATCCCTGTGCGTTTCGTTTACGATGAAAAAATGCCTGGGGATTTGTTAAGCTATTTGTTGCATGCTTTGAATTTAAAAGCCGGTATCAATACGATTCCAGGTGGGCGTTACCATAATTTTAAGGATTTTATTTCTTTTCCAGATTTCGGCCGTCCTGAATTTGTTTATCCGAAGCAGTTGCCTTGTAAAGTTCCTCAATTTGAAAAGGGCCGAGGAATTATCGAAACGATTTTGAAGGAAGATGTACTCTTACATTTTCCCTATCAACGCTTTAGTTACATTGTCGATTTGCTGAGAGAAGCGGCAATTGATCCTAAAGTCAAAGAAATAAAAATCAATATTTATAGAGTCGCAAGTAAATCAGAAATTATGAATGCCTTAATGGCTGCAGTTTTCAACGGGAAACAAGTGACTGTCATTTTTGAATTACAAGCGCGTTTCGACGAAGAAAACAACCTCTATTGGAGTGATCGTTTAAAAGAATTTGGAGCAAAAGTAATTTATGGTTTTCCAAATCTGAAAGTGCATTCTAAATTACTGCAAATCAAACGAATAAAAGACAATAAAGAGCAATTCATAACCTATATCGGAACAGGAAATTTCAACGAAAAATCGGCTCGTATCTATAGTGATTTTGCTTATTTAACCTCCCGAACAGAAGTTTCCAATGAAGTTAGAAAAGTATTTAGATTGTTAGAAAGCCACATTGAACCAATTGCTTTCCGTAAACTTTTGGTTTCACCTTTCAATGCTAAACGTAGACTTATTGCCTTGATTGACAGGGAGATTTTAGCTGCAAAAAAAGGTAAAAAAGCAGGAATTAAAATCAAACTTAATAATTTGACAGATCAAATAATGATTAACAAATTATATCAAGCGAGTCAAGCAGGTGTTAAAGTTGATATGATAATACGAGGGATTTGTTGTTTGATTCCTGGTAAAAAAGGCTTGAGTGAAAATATCAAAGTCATCAGTATTGTCGATCGTTATTTGGAACATGCACGCTTTTTGAAATTTGAAAACAGTGGTAAGCCTGAATATTTCATCACAAGTGCTGACTTTATGGAGCGTAACCTTGACAAACGAATTGAAGTGGGCGTTTTGGTTGAATCTCCAAACGTACAAAAGGAACTTGACTTAATCTTCAACTACCAATGGAGTGGAAGCGTCAAAGCGCGATTAATCACTGCCGATTTCAAGAATCAATACCGTCGCACAGACATTCCAACTTTCCACGCACAATTAGAGTTATATAAATATTACAAAAAAATTGAAGAGGTAGAATAGATTTCGAGTGTCGTATTTCTTATAAATTTAAAACATTGTTGGTTCTTCATTTAATGTTTTTTTGTTTAAAAGAATTTAAGATGCAATTTACTAACACAAGAAATTTATGTTTCTTAAATTCAAACTTATTTAATAACCTGAGTTCGATAGTAAAATCGGAATTCAGATTGTCATAAAAATCTGTTAGTCAAGGCGTTCACTTGAAGATTTAGCGGGCTAAATCAAGAGGGAACAACGATGGATAACTGGTTTTTATACAAAGTGATTAATTATTCCGCTGATAAACAACGATTTACTTCATAACCTTTTATCAATGTATCCCGATACATTTTCAAAAGTGTTATTAGTAACTCATTGTTTCTGAGCGGTCTGAATCCAATTTTAATAATCGAACTCAGGTTAATAATAATCATTTATTGATTGACTCAGGTGTTTCTGTTCATTCACTTCAAATCACTACCTTTGTCGCTTATTCGTTTTATGACAAAAGCACAATTAAAATTAAAAATAGCAGAAGCAATTACAGACTTAACAAGCGGTTCACAAACAAAGGCGCTTGGGGCACTAAAATTATTGGAAACAATCGGAGATAAAAGTGTATTGCCCAGTTTAATCGAAGGGCTTAAGAAAAATGATGCTACGCTAACAAAGGGGATACTTGAATTACTTTCGAGTGTTCAAGATCAAGAGATTACAGAAGATTTGGTTGAATCAATCCGCAATGAAAAAGATGCAACAATTCGTCAAAAATTGCTTACAACCATTTGGAACAGTAAATTAGAATTCAGCGAATATTTAGCAGAATTCGTTTCATTAGCTACAGAGGGAGATTTCCTTCAAGCATTAGAATGTTTGACGATTATCGAAAACTTAAGCGGTCCTTATGAAGAACATCAGTTATTAGAAGCGCAACTTTACCTTAAAGACTACGCTGAGGATTTAAGCGAAAAAGAACCTAAAAAACATCAAATAATCAGTGAAATTGCACTTTTCATTAAAGACCAAAACGAAGGCATCGACGCCGATTTACTTTTAGATTAAACTTTTTCGTTTTTAACCCTTAACTTTTCACTTTCAACTAAAAAAATATGCTTCTATCAATGACAGGCTTCGGAAAAAGCAACGGAGTTTTCGAATCAAAAAAAGTTTCCA
>CALPMC020000028.1 GCA_943324565.2 Chitinophaga pinensis
GGCGTTAATTTTGACCAATCAACTTTAGATGCGATTCAAGCGAAAAAAATCCCTTTATTTTTTGTGGTCGGTCCGAATACAACGAACGGCGTACTTTCTAAACTGAATCTAGGTTTGGCGGCAGCTGCAGGAAATCAAACTGACGACAATCAAGCATTTCTTAATCCAAGCTTTTCATCGTTTGAAATCGACGATAAAGTCGCTGATGCTTTAACTTATTATCCGCCTTTGAAAAGTAAATTCGGAAGTTTAAAAATGAATGGTAATGCTGAAATCTTACTGTATCAGCGCATTGGACAAATCCGAAAAAAAGAACCTCTTTTGTTTTTCTTGCAACAGAATAACTTGCGCTCAGGTGTACTTTATGGTGAAGGTTTGTGGCGTTGGAAATTAAACGATTTTGTGAGAACTGGTAGTCACGATGCTTTCAGAGATTTATGGAGTAAAATCTTTAATTATTTATTAGTCAAGCAACAAGGTGCAGGTTTACGTGTCGAATTTCAAAAACGCTTTACTATCGACGAAGACGTGATTGTGAATGCTTCGTTCTACAATGCTTCTTTGGAACCAATTACAAAACCGTTGATTGAAATGAAAGTCACAGCTGAAAATGGCAAAGTCTATCGTTCTCAATTTGGTGTTTTTGGTTCATCTTACAAACTTTCGTTGGGGAAACTCAAAGCAGGAAAATACAATTGGTCAGCTAAAACTTCGTACGATGGTAAGTCATACAGCAAGCAAGGTTATTTTGTGGTGGAAGATATTCAAATTGAAAAGTCAGAAACTACAGCCAATCACGGCGTAATGAAGCAACTCGCAAAACAATCAAACGGAAAATTCTACCAATTGAATCAATATGAATCGTTGCTTTCCGACATTGAAAAAAGAGAAGACATCGCAAACGTTCAATACGAAGAAACCGCTTTCAACGACCTAATGGATTATTTTTCCATCTTTCTTTTACTCTTTCTTTTATTAGCTGGAGAGTGGTTTTTAAGAAGGTATTTAGGAAGTTATTGAGAGAAAGACATTAGGATTTTTGGACTTTAGGAGGGAATGATTCTACAAATTTCATAAGTTAGGTTTTTGATATTAGACGAATGTAGAAAAAAAATCAATATAATTATGAGGTTTTGAATTAAAGGGTTTTTTCTTTCATGATATAATCCCTTTTCATTAGTTTTGATTATTCTAATCATCTAATTAAAAACCAGCCTTATGAAATCCCTTTTACTCTTTTCTTTTTTGAGTCTTTCAACTTTCATAAATGCACAATCTTGGATTTCAACTGGTTCAACTTGGACTTTTTATTGGTCAGGAATGTTTGAAGGTAGATATCATCGTTGGCATTATGAAAAAGACACAGTTATTAATGGCCGAATTTTACAGAAAATCACAGATAAAACCTATGAGTCATTTTTAACTCAAAATGGGCCAACCAATTTTCTTGAGGTTGTTCGTGACAATATTTACACATTTACGAAAGGAGATAGTGTGTTCCTTTGGAAAGAAAATCAATTGTCATTTCTTTATGATTTTGGAGCACAAGTGGGCGATATTTGGACTTTAAGTGGAACACCAATTAATAGTTTTTGCGATACAGTTTCAAGAGTTCAAGTAGTTGGTATTGGTACAATAAATCTTAATGGAGTTAACCGAAGAAAGTTAGATTTAGTACCAATAGATAACGGTTCTTATGTTTATGACGGTATGGCAGTTGAAGGAATTGGAATGTTAACAGGTGATCATTTTGGATTTTACCCTAAAATTAGTTATTGTGGTGACACGACAATTGATTGCTGCGGTGGAGGAAATTATTTCAGATGTTTTAGTAGTGATTTATTGGGAACCGTTCAATTGCAAGAATTCGATTGCGATTATGGAATCAGTGTTGGAATGAATGAACTTTCCAATATTCAGTTTTCAATTTATCCAAATCCAACAAGTAGTCTATTGTATATTGTAACTCCTTTTTCAAATGGAAATGAACGAATTGAAGTCATTAACCAACTTGGAATTAAGCAAGAGATAGTAATTCAAAAAAATCAAACTGCGATAGACGTCTCAAACCTTCCAATGGGTATTTACTTTATTAAGTATCAAAATGAAATTAGACATTTTATAAAAGAATAAATTACCTCACTTCAAAAATATCCTCCGAGCTTTTTCTAACTTTCGCTAGATGTTGAGTATTGTCTTCTTCGGAGCGATAACCCATTGCACAAACTAGCACAGACTTCAAATTATCTTTTTCTAAATCTAAGATTTTATCAAAAGCTGTTGGATCAAATCCTTCCATTGGAGTTGCATCAATGCGTAAACTTGCACACGTATGCATCAGTTGACCCAAAGCAATATAAGCTTGTTTTGCGTTCCAATCGCTGTGTTTTTCAGCCGACATTTCGCCAATTTTTGTTTTTACAAAGTTTCCATAACCTTGAATGGTACTCGGCTCAATGTTTCTTGTATTCGCTGTCAATTCAATGTGTCCGTCGATGTAATCGTGGTCAAGCTCAATGTGTGAACAAATCACCAACAAATGGGAAGCATCTGTTATTTGACTTTGCCCCCAAGCTTTCGGTCGCAATTGTTCTCTCAAATCTTTAGACTCAACAAAAATATATTTTAGGGGAAACAAGCCGTAACTTGTGGGAACCAAGCGCAACGATTCTTTGATGATTTCGATGTTTTCATCCGAAATTTTCAGATCAGGATTGTATTTTTTGGTAGCATAACGCCACGATAAATCTTCTATAATTGGATGTTTCATTTTCAAAATTTAAAATATCATTGGAACTTCAATAAACAACAAACGACCACTTTTGTTTGCATGAATCGTAACGGATTCTGTTTCCCAGATACCAATTGCGTCGCGATTATTCAAAGTTTGTTCAGCAATTTCAAAGGTACCGTCAATATTCAAAATATAAACGCCATTTCCTTTTTGTTTTAGTTCGTAGCTCAGACTTTTTCCTTCTTCCAATTGCGAAAGGTGAATCCATGCTTGTTGATGAATCCACGTTCCTGCATCATCGGGATTTGGTGAAACCACTTGAAGGAAATTATTTCGCATTGACTCTTCACCGTAACGAATTTGGTCATAGCGAGGTGATACGTTTTGCTTGTTGGGGAAAATCCATATTTGAAACAAATTGATTGCCTCGTCTTGTTTGGCATTCACTTCACTGTGTTGAACGCCTGTCCCGGCTGACATCACTTGCACTTCTCCAACTTCAATTATAGAAGAATTCCCCATACTGTCTTGATGTTTCAATGCACCTTTCAAAGGAATAGTAATAATTTCCATGTTGTCGTGTGGATGCTTGCCAAAACCCATTGATGGTGCAACGATATCATCGTTTAACACACGTAAAGCGCCAAAATGAATTCGCTCAGGATTCTGCCAACTTGCAAAACTGAAAGAATGTTTAGCGTTTAACCAACCATGATTGGCGTGACCTCTTGAAGCTTCGGAATGAAATACTGTTTTCATGTGTCTGTTAATTTGATTAAACAAATGTACGCACGAACAAACAACTGACTTCAAAACTCAAGCACTGAATCGTAATTCAATAACGTATGTTAATAGAAAAGCAGTTAAAGTTTAAAAAGAGTTAAAATTATCAGCAATTTCGTTGAATGGTACTAAGTAGATTTTGGCTTGTAATATTCATTTCATCAATTTTCTTTTTGGTGGTGAGTCTGTTTTCTTCGAATCAATATTCGATTGACTATGTCTTGAATGGAGAAAAAGATGCTCCGATTTTGGTCAGTGAAAAATTCATTCATCAATTGCCTCACAATATTCAAGATTCTTTGAAAGCAAGCCCAGAAGGAACATACATTGTGAATTTAAATCCAAAAAATGCTGACACAACTTATGTTTTTGCGAACAAAACAGTTAAAGTTTATTCGGGTTTACAAAAATCGGATGGTTTACTTCCAACATGTAAAAACAGCTTAACTGATTTGATTTTGCCATTGGTGGCTTACTTGGCTTTTTTCTGTGGAATCATGCAATTATTGATTGATTCTGGAGCTGCAGAAAGGTTAGCTAAACGTTTAAGTCCCATGTTTACCAAAGTTTTTCCAAGTGTTCCAAAAAATCATGAATCGATTTCTTATATGACTTTGAATTTTGCAGCTAATTTTTTAGGATTGGATTCTGCCGCGACACCTTTCGGTTTGAAAGCGATGCAAAGTTTACAAGAAATCAATCCTGAAAAAGACAAAGCGAGCGATGCCCAGATTATGTTCATGTGCTTGCATGCCGCAGGATTATCTTTGATTCCAACATCGATTATTGGTTACCGTGCAGCTGAAAATGCAGCAAATCCTGCCGATGTGATGTTGCCTTGTATAATCACATCTTTTATAGGAACGATTGCGGCGTTTTTAATTGTAGGAATTCGTCAAAAAGTCAATTTTAAAAGTGCCTCTTTGGTCGTTGCTTTAATTACGGTATTGTCAGCTATAATCGGACTTTTATTGTACATCAATCATTTGAATTTAATTGAGAAAAACTACTTTACGAATAATTTTTCAGGTTTGTTATTGGTGGGAATCATTGGTTTTACCTTGATTTTTTCTTTTGTCAACGAAAAGAAATTCAGCGCTTTGGATTCAACTATTTTTGACTCTTTCGTTTCAGGCGCACAAAATGGACTGAAAACTGGAATCACGATTTTCCCTTATATCTTGGGAATGTTAGCTGCGATTTCACTTTTCAGAAATTCGGGTTTATTTGAAATTATCAGCAATGGAATTTCGTATGTTTTTTCAAATTTAGGCGTTTCAAAAGACATTACCGATGCTTTACCTGTTGCAATGTTACGTCCTTTTAGTTCTGGTGGCGCACGCGGATTTATGATTGATTCGATGCGCAATTTTGGACCAGATTCCTTTACGGGTAGATTGAGTTGTATTTTCCAAAGCAGTGCCGAAACGACTTTTTATGTAATTGCAGTTTACTTTGGTTCTGTGAATATTAAAAATACACGTTACACCTTGGGAACGATGTTGTTGGTGGATTTGATTTGTGTGATAACCTCTATTTTAGTAGCAAGTTGGTTTTTCTAAAAAGTAAACAATGAGTTGGAATCCATTTAAGAAGAAAGAAAAAGAAGTAAAGCCTGTTGCGCAGGAAGCTATACCGAGAACGAATGTAGCGATGAAGCCGATGAATTACTCTTCAATGGTGATTTTAGCTTGGGCAAAAGCGATTGAAGGGGATGAAAAATTGCAAGATTGGTTGAATCTCAATGGTTATCGTGAATTGTATGCTGCTGTTTTAGCCATCTATCTTCAAGACAAACCACGTGATTGGTTGATGGAAAATGGCTATCCGCATTTGATGGCTATGATAAATGCGGCAGAAGGAAATAAAGCTGCTGGACATTGGTTGTTGCAAAACAATTTTGAGACGTTATATCACCTTGCCAAAGCAGTTGATCATGAAGATGAAAGCTGGCTGTGGTTACAAAAACATGGATCGCAAGACATTTTTATTTTAGCAAAAAGCATTCAAATTATCAAAGATAAAATCGAAGAAAATCACAACGATCCGCATTGGATAAATCGTGATTTTTAAATAATTTACAGCTATTCAAAATGCGATTATCTTTCTTAAATTTGGGCTTGAGTTTTTAAGCTATTTCAATTTTTAATTCAAAAAAAAATAATCTATGAAAATCACTTATTTTTTTATTTCCATTTTACTATTAGTAAGCTGTGGTTCAGAGAATTCTTCAAAAAAAGAAGGTAAATTGGTCTCAACTGTTGTTGCCAATGATGAAAACGAGGCTGAATTGAAAAAAGAACTTTCTGAAGTTGAAAAAGAAGAAAAAGAACGATTAGAAAACGAAGCAAGTAATATTACTTCTATGAGCTTCGATAAACTAGAACATGATTTTGGCAAAGTAAAGGCAGATACAGATAACAAAACCGTTTTCTATGTCACCAATACAGGCAAAAAACCATTGATTATTGAAGGGGTTTCTGCAAGTTGTGGTTGTACGACACCAACAAAACCGGAGCAAGCAATTCAACCTGGTAAAAGAGATAAAATTGAAGTTGTTTTTCATCCAAAACCTGGACAATTGAAGGAACAAAGCAAAACTGTTACCGTTACTGCCAATACAGATCCAAAAATGGTGGTTTTAAATGTTAAAGCATTCGTTGAAGAAAAATAAATTTTGCATGAAGATACACGTATTAAACACTGGGTTTTTCAAATTGGACGGTGGTGCCATGTTTGGAGTTGTTCCAAAAACGATGTGGAACAAAACAAATCCTGCCGATGAAAATAACATGTGCTCGTGGGCAATGCGTTCACTTTTAATCGAAGACGGAAACCGTTTAATGTTGATTGACGCTGGAATTGGTGACAAGCAAAGTGAAAAATTTTTCTCACATTATTATATGTATGGAAACGATTCGCTACACGGAAATCTTGCAAAATTAGGTTTTCATGCAAATGATATTACAGACGTTTTCCTTACACATTTACATTTTGATCACTGTGGTGGCGCTATCAATTGGAACGAATCAAAAGACGGCTATCGACCTGCGTTTCCAAATGCAACTTATTGGAGCACAGAGCAACATTGGAAATGGGCAACTGAACCCAATCCACGAGAGAAAGCTTCATTCTTAGCAGAAAATATTTTGCCTATTCAAGAAAGTGGTCAGCTCAAATTCATCGAAAGAACTGGCGATTTCACGAAAAATGCTTTTCCAAATATCGATGTGCTTTTTGTTGATGGTCACACGGAAAGTATGATGATTCCACATATTCAATATCAAGGAAAAACGCTTGTGTTTATGGCGGATTTGTTGCCAAGTACGGGTCATGTTCCTTTGCCTTATGTGATGGGTTACGACACACGACCTTTAATTACAATGGAAGAAAAAAAGAACTTCTTGAACAAAGCAAGCGATGAGAATTTTGTTTTGTTCTTAGAACACGATAGTGTCAATGAATGTTGTACCTTAACTCAAACAGAAAAAGGAGTTAGATTGGGAGAACAGTTTAGTTTCAATGAATTATTTTCTTGATGAAAACGCCCTCGGAGATTGTTCAATTGATGATGCAAAATGATGCTTTTAGTCAATGGTTAGGAGTAGAAGTGTTGTATATCGAACAAGGAAAATGTTCATTGAAATGCAAAGTTAAGTCAGAAATGTTGAATGGTTTTCACATTGCTCACGGTGGGATTTCTTATTCTTTAGCAGATTCTACTTTAGCCTTCGCAGCAAATTCTCATGGTCAACATTGCGTTTCGGTGGAAACTTCAATTTCACACTTAGGTAAAGTTTCGTTAGGCGACGAACTTACGAGCATCGCAAAAGAAATTTATAGAGGAAAAAAAACGGGAGTTTACGAAGTCGATATTTTCAACCAAAATCAACGATTAATAGCCCATTTCAAAGGAACCGTTTTTGTTGGAGAAAAGGAATGGTAAAAAATGGATTTTTAATTTTTGATAGCGGGTTAATCCAAAATCAAGCATCAAGAATTAAAAATTACAGGTTGTTAAGCCACGCCATCGTATCCACATTATCCGCATAATCAGACAAACTTGGGCATTGAGCCGTTCCGAAAGCTAGGTAATTGTGACCAACGACACATTGAATCGAATCTTGGTGAAGTTGAAGGTATAAATCGACCTCTTGTTGATAAGTGTAAGTATGATAATGTAACATTGCAAGTGGCGAAAACAAATTGTCACTTTCTTTTAAAAGCAAGAAATTGTTGTCGAGGAATGATTCTAAATTCAGAAGATGAACCGTTTTGTTGTAATCGTAGTTATTTCCGTATTTTTTGTTGTTTATCAATCCTCCTAAATCAACAATGGCCTCAAAAAATCGATTCAAATCGTAATTTTCAGGAATCAATAAATGCGTCACATTGCGACAACCTCTACCAAAGTAGTTCAAAATATCTTCGCCTAAAGCCTTCAATTCTTCTTTCGTTTCAGTTCCATCCAGAATGGCAATCGAAGTACGATTATGACGAAATAAGTGTGGATATTTAGAGAAATAACTTTCAAAATTCACTAAACTGTTATTACTTCCTGTAGCTATAACGACATCAAAACCACTTAGATTTCGGTCCGAAAATGTTATAAATTCTTTGAGTTCAGGTGCAAATTGAAACAAATAATGGGTTAAAAGCGGTAGTAGCTTATTATCCTCCGAGCTCAATTTACATTGCACTTTATTGCCTGAAAGTAAGACACTTAAAAAATCGTGAAAACCAACAAGCGGAATGTTTCCTGCCATAATTACAGCAACAACTTTTGGATTTTCGGTGAAAGAATATTTATTTGTCCAATTTGTTAATTGTTCTCGCGTTAGCCAATTCCCAAGATTAAGCAATGAAGTTCTTACTGATTCTTCTGTAAACCAACCATTGTGATGTACTTGTCGTTCAATAGCCAATTCAACGGTTAAAAATTCATTTTCAGTTACACCACAAGCAAAGCCCGGCCAAGGCGATTTCGAACCATGAATTCGCATCAAATTTCCTAAATGATGGAATGCTTCAATTATTTCTTCTTTTTTCACATTGCAAAAGTACTATTCAAAAATGACCTTAAACCAAGGAATTGAATAGAATTACTTTTTTTGAAAAGATTTTTGAAATAATATTCCTAAGATTCAAATGAAAACTTCGTTAAATTTCTACTAAATGAACAAAACTATCCACGAAGCGTTATTATATTTGCAAAAAAAAATAATAGTTTCAAGAAATGGCAATTACAATAACTGACGAATGTATCAACTGTGGGGCGTGTGAACCAGAATGTCCAAATAACGCGATTTATGAAGGTGGTGCAGAATGGAAATATTCAGATGGAACAACTTTGAAAGGAATTATTACTACCCTGAACGGAGACGAAATTTTAGCAGATCATTCTTTTGAGCCTGTAAATATGGACGTTTATTTTATTGCCCATGAAAAATGTACAGAATGTGTTGGATTCCATGACGAACCTCAATGTGCTGCTGTTTGTCCTGTTGATTGTTGCGTCGACGATCCTGAATACAGAGAATCTGAAGACGAACTTTTGGCTAAGAAGAATTTCATGCACTTATAATTCAGTTTTAAAACTGAAAAAGCAATTTTCGCTTTTATTATTTCTTTCTTTATTTTTTCTTGGAAATTCAATTGTAACTCTTGCTCAATCTGAGGATTCGTTGCTATTTCATAAAAGTAATTTTCAGCTTAAAAATGTAAACGTTTACTTCGTTCCTGTAGATGTTAAAGTAGATAAAGGCTTTCAGAAAAATATTGAATCTACTTTCCTAAAAAGTAAAATTAATATCAATTCTTATGTTCTTCCGGTTTATCGAAGAGAAAAAGAATTGGCAACAGATTTGTGGCTTAATCCTCCTGCTGATAGTATGCGCTTTTCTCGTGAAATGAAAATTTTCAGAGATGATTATTTTAAAAATTTTTCAAGTAAAGATCCAAACGCAATTTACTTTTTTATCATTAAAGGTTTTACTAATCGAGAGATTAATGCCTACTCTGTTCCGACAAAAGGAATGGTTTTTATCAGAAACATAACTGATTCTACTTTTATAAAAACAATTGCTTACCACATCGGTTCTTCATTTGGTTTGCAGCAATCAACCGATTCCACAAATTTGATGTTTCCTAAAAGTGGTTTTGAATTGACGTGGGAACAATGTTTGCAATTGCGTAGGAACCCAATTACGCTTTCACTTTTTGATGATTATGAATTCGTTCGCACCAACAATGGACTTAACGCTTATTATTTTTGGAAAGAAGATAAAGACGGTTACATTGAAGTGGATAGCCTTAATCCCGCAAATAGAATTGTTCGACCTTTTAAACGCAACTATCAGCTTTTCTATGTCAAAATTGATAATGTTTTCTTTAATCCGCTTTTTAACTATTTCGGAAAAACGTTCTGTTTAATGCACATTTTGGCTGTCGTTTTTGCACTTATTCTTGTGTTTATTATTCGTCGAAAAGTGAACAACAGACTAGCAGAAAAGAAAGGTTTTTTCAAACGGCAATCTTTGCGAAGTTTGAAATGGTTAGCTTGGATTTCATCTGTTGTTTTGGTTTATTTTGCATTTTGGTTAGTGGATTGGTTTTATCAAAATAGTGTCTTAAAATCACATCGTCTTAAAGATTTCAAAGGGTTGACAATTGCAGAATTATTTGTAAAACTAAACGACAGAGATTTGTTTGCAAAACAGTATAATAAAACCGTTTCAAGCTATATTTTCCAACGCCGTGATCAAGATTGGTTTGTATTCAAACGCGATAAGGTTTTGTACTTTGATGTTGTTAAAATTGACAATTCCTTTAAAGCAAAATTAGTTTGTTCAAGTAATCGATTGGAATTGGTAACCAAAGATTTAGTTCATAGTGCGAAAAGTCATTACATCGTTTTTAGAGATAAAGACAGTGCTGGAAATATAGTAAATGAGCGGGTTTACAACCATTTGGGAGTAGATTTAACTAAACGTTTCAAAATGGCTGACCCAGCAAAACGTATCTTGGTTTTTGTCAATGGCTATCGACCTGTTTCCATTAGTAATTCATTAGAGCAAAACTTAAGCGATATTCAAAACAAAGGAACAGAATATCCAAACTCCAAAAACTACCTGTATAGTTATGACCGCTACAATTATTGGCGACCATGGAATGCAATTGATTTATTGTTTCAAAACAGAATCAATCCAGGAGAAGTTTGGTATGCCGATGGGCATCATTCCGTTTCAACTTCTAACCACGGCTCATTGGTGAATTTCACGACCAACTCAGGAATTTATCCAAAACCTTGTAAATCAAAGAAAAAACATAAATGTTATCAAACCACAATCGCTGGAAATAAGAAAGTTAAGACATTTGATTTATTAGCGACGAATCCCAATAGAAAAGGATTTAAATTGAGAAAAGAACGAGGTCGAATTGCTGGTAAAAACTTGAATCAAATTCTGAATGAGTTACCAAATCAATCCAAAAATGACACCTTATATATTGTTTCTCACAGTATGGGCTACGCTTATTCACTTGGAATCATTGAAGAATTACGCGGAAAAATTCAATTCGGAGCTTGTTATATTCTAGCACCTGAAAATGCTTCTTCGGGAAAAATCATTCAAAAAGAATGGAGAGAAGTTTGGCAATACGGCGCGAAGTTAACTGGTCCAGGGAAAAACAAACCTTGTCAGCAAGATGGTGTTGCTCCTCAAGTTGCGGTTAAAGGTTTAAGTAAAGAAAATCGTGTGTATTTCCCTAAAAATCAAATCCATAAAATGGGGTATTTCCAAAGTCATTTTGTGGGGTATTACACATGGATTTTAGATATTCCGAAAGGAGAAAAAGGACACGTAGTGGGACATTAATTATTGTTGACTAAATTTAATTTTTTAGAACTCTTCTAAAGAGTATATAAGATAATTTAAAGGTAAATAATTAAAATATAAGCAATACCTAAGTTGTTTTCATTCGCCTCGGCGAAGTCGTATTAAATTCTTCTTGAAAACTAACTCGAGATTATACTAAACCTGTTTTCTAATGCGGCATTCTATGTGTAAAATGACATTAGATCTAGAATTATTTCTTTCTAAAGAAAATCTTCACTGGAACACCTTCGAAATCAAACTGCTCACGCAATCTATTTTCTAAAAAACGTTTATATGATTCAGGAACATATTGTGGTAAATTACAGAAAATAGCAAACGCAGGTGAATGGGTTGGTAATTGCTGAACGTACTTAATTTTGATGTATTTCCCTTTAATTGCTGGTGGAGGCGTTGCGTTTATAATATCCAACATCACGTCATTCAATTTTGAAGTTGCAATTTTACGAGTTCTGTTTTCGTGAACTCTCATTGCTGTCTCCAAAGCTTTGTGAATACGTTGTTTCGTAATTGTCGAAGTGAATATTATCGGAACATCATTGAACGGCGCCAATTGCTCTCTCAAATTCTTTTCGTATTCAAGCATTGTATTGTGGTCTTTCTCCACTAAATCCCATTTATTGACAAGAACCACTACACCTTTGGAGTTTTTCTCAATCATATAATAAATGCTCAAATCTTGTTTCTGTAAACCTTCTCCAGCATCAATCAAGAACAAACAAACATCTGCATTTTCAATCGTACGAACAGAACGCAAAACTGAATAATACTCAATATCCTCCGTTACTTTTGCTTTTTTACGAATTCCCGCGGTGTCAATCATCAAGAAGTCGAAACCAAATGCTTTGTATCTTGTATGAATTGAATCTCTCGTAGTTCCTGAAATGTCAGTTACTATATTTCGTTCTTGTCCTGTAAAAGCATTCACCATTGAAGATTTTCCAACATTCGGACGACCAACAATTGCAAAGCGTGGTAAGTAATCTTCTTCACGAATTGACTCGTCGTTTTTATCGAAGTATTTTACAGCATCATCTAACAATTCTCCAGTTCCACTTCCATTTGTAGCAGACATGTCGTACACTTCTCCTAAACCAAAGGAATAAAATTCTGAAGACATCCCTACTCTATCTGTGTTGTCCACTTTATTCGCGACAATCATCACAGGTTTTTTACTCTTGCGAAGTAATTGCGCAACAACCTCATCCATTTCAACGATTCCAGTCATAACATCTACCATAAATACAATGACAGTTGCTTCTTGAATCGCTAGTTCGACTTGTTTGCGTATTTCCCCTTCAAAAATATCTTCTTTAACTGTTGCGTAACCTCCAGTATCAATAACTGAAAATTGATAACCGTTCCACTCCCCTTTTCCGTAAATTCTATCGCGTGTTACGCCACTTACTTCTTTTACAATCGCGTCGCGCGATTCTGTCAATCTGTTAAATAATGTCGATTTCCCAACGTTTGGGCGACCAACAATTGCTAAAATGTTACTCATTTGATAATCCTTTCGCTAATTTGGATATTAGTATCCGTACTTTTTTAATTTGGCATCTGTTGAACGCCAATCTTTATCAACTTTTACAAAGTTCTCTAGATAAACCTTCGCTCCAGTAAATTTTTCGATTTCTTCGCGTGCTGTTTTTCCAATTCGTTGAAGCATTTCTCCACCTTTACCGATGATAATTCCTTTTTGAGAATCACGCTCAACGATAATCAAGGCACGTATTTTAACCATCAAGCCTTCTTCAATGTATTCTTCAATTTCTACCTGACAACTATAAGGTACTTCTTTCTCGGTGTACAAAAATATTTTCTCGCGAATAATTTCTGAAACGAAAAAACGCATAGGTCTATCTGAAATCGCTTCCTTGTCGTAATAAGGTGGACTTTCAGGAATCAAGTCTAAAATACGATTCCAAACTTGATCGATGCTAAAACCATGTAACGCTGAAATTGGAAAAATAAGTGCATTTGGCAATTGCTCCTGCCAATAAATCACTTTTTTCGTTAACTCTTCTTGGTTTGATAAATCGATTTTATTGATGATGCACAACACTGGAACTTGTAATCTTTTGATTTTTTCCAATGTTTCTTTGTGGTTCATTTCGTTCTCTTTCGTATCCGTGATGAACAACAAAACATCTGCATCTTTAATGGACGTATTCACATAATCCATCATCGTTTCGTGCAATTTATACGCTGCATTTACAACTCCGGGTGTGTCAGAAAAAACAATTTGATAGTCTTCATCGTTCACAATTCCCAAAATTCGGTGACGTGTCGTTTGTGCTTTGGAAGTAACAATCGAAAGTTTCTCTCCTACTAATTGATTCATTAGCGTTGATTTACCCACATTTGGACTTCCAACAATATTTACAAAACCTGATTTATGTGCCATTAAAAATAATTACCCGCAAAGGTAGGAATTTAAAGTGGAAAGGTTGTTTTAAAAACACGAATGAAAAGTTAAGAGATACTAATAACTGAACGTAATGAATCAAATCAAACACAATTAGTTAATTTTACGCTCGTAATTTTTAGGATATGAAAGTTTTTAAATTTGGTGGAGCCTCTGTTAAAAATGCTGATGCAGTAAAGAATGTATCTTCCATTTTATCATTATTTGAAGGTGAAAAATTAACTGTAATCGTTTCAGCGATGGGTAAAACCACCAATAAATTAGAAGAAATTGTTACTGCCTTAAAAACCCAAAATCGTAAAGAATTTATGGGTCTAATTGAAGAATTAGAACTTTTTCATGAAGACATTTTAGCAGATTTATTTCCTGAAAAACACTTTTCGATTTACAACACAATTGAGACCATATTTGAACAATTAAAGGAAAAGATTAATAAACCATTTTCGGAAAATACAAGTTTTGAATACGACCAAATCGTTTCACTTGGTGAAGTGATTTCTTCCCATATCGTTGCAGCTTTTCTTACTGAACAAAGCTTTTCAGCACAATGGATAGATGCTCGTCAATTAGTTAGAACGGATAATAATTACCAAGAAGGAAAAGTAGATTGGTCAAAAACAGAATTTTTAATTCAATCCAAATTTTTACCTGAGTTTTCGAACTCAAACATATTAGTTACTCAAGGATTTTTAGGTCATACACCCGAAGGCTTCACAACAACACTAGGTCGTGAAGGTTCTGATTACACTGCAGGAATCTTTGCTTTTTGTGGAAATGCAGAAAGTGTTACTATTTGGAAAGACGTTCCTGGAATGTTAAACGCCGACCCAAAATATTTTGAAGAAACCATCAAATTAGATAAGATTTCATTCAAAGAAGCAATTGAACTTTCTTACTATGGAGCAACCGTGATTCATCCGAAAACTATAAAACCTTTACAAAACAAAGGAATACCATTGTTTGTAAAATCATTTGTTGAACCATTATCGGAAGGAACAGTTATTCAAAGTTCAACTTCCAATGACGATTTAGTTCCTTCCTTTATTTTTAAGATAGAACAAACGCTCTATTCTTTTACACCTAAAGATTTCTCATTTATTGTGGAAGAAAACTTGAGTGATATATTTAATCAACTTTCATTAGCTAAAGCCAAAATAAACTTGATGCAAAATTCAGCTTTGAGCTTCTCAATATTAGTTGATAGTGAAAAAACAAGTCCAGAAACGATTTTAAATCTTTTTAGCACTAATTATGAAGTGCGTTACAATGAAGGTTTAGAGCTTGTTACAATTAGACATTATGACGTTGCAACGATAGATAGAGTAACGAAAGACAAAGAAATTATTTTACAACAGCGTACCCGTCACACTGCACGATTCATTTTAAAAAACATCTAAATACCATTTTAAAGGTATAAGTTAACATTCAGTTAAGCTTAAATTTGCACTATGAAATCGAATTCGTTGGCAAAACAAGCGTTTGGCGTAAAAGTCCAAATCAAAAACATACTAGATTCTTCTTTCTCAAATAAATTAATTGAACTTGGATTCATTACTGGACAAACGATTGAAGTTGTTTTTTCAGCTCCATTTGGTGACCCGATTGCAATTGAATTAAATGGTTCCGTTCTTTCTTTACGTTTAGAAGAAGCAGCAACAATAGAGGTTGAAAATACCAACTCACTTTAACTTTTTAGTATGTTTGTAAGATGAAAATTGCACTTTTTGGAAATCCAAATACAGGTAAAAGTTCTGTTTTTAATCTTCTCACTGGTTTAAGACAACACATTGGAAACTTTGCAGGAATAACCGTAGAGAAAAAAAGTGGTTCGTTTCAAATTGATAATCAACAACATCAGTTAATTGATTTCCCAGGTGTTTATAGTATTTATCCACGCTCAAAGGATGAAGAAGTAGTTTATAAAGTCGTTTCCAATCCCAAACATCCTGATTTTCCAGATTTAGCAATGATTGTGGTTGATTCGTCCAATCTTGAGCGAAACCTGTTGCTTTTCACGCAAATTTACGACCTTAAAATTCCTATTGTATTGGTATTAAATATGTGGGATCTTGCTCAAAAGAGAGGAGTTAATATTGACATCGAGCAACTTCAAAGTTATTTTCCATCGATTTCGATTGTGACCACAAATGCAAGAATTGGTCTTGGCAAAGATCGATTAATTCAAGCAATAAAAAATCATCAATTGATTGCTGCCTCTAATCTAATCGTTGAAGACTTTAAACTTTGTGAACTTGAAAATAAAAAGAAACAAGAAGAAGAGACGCGATTTCGCTACCAATTTTTAAAGAAGGTAATTGCGGAAATTGAAATAGTTGAAAAAACGAAAACAGACACTTTATCACGAAAAATTGACAAAATTTTAATCCATCCAATTTTTGGATATTTAATTTTTTCGGCAGTTTTATTCGTTATTTTTCAATTTATCTTCTCGTTTGCAAGCATCCCAATGGATTTCATTGATGCACAAACTACCAATTTTTCCAATTTTGTTTCCAATCAACTTCCAATAGGTTTACTTAACGATTTAATTTGTCAAGGTATTATTCCAGGAATTGGAGGGGTAATTATTTTTGTACCTCAAATAGCTTTGCTGTTTTTGTTTATTTCAATTTTAGAAGAAAGTGGTTATTTGTCGCGAGTTGTTTTTATTATGGATAAGATTATGCGTCCGTTTGGCTTAAACGGCAAAAGCGTAGTTCCACTTATTTCTAGCGTTGCTTGTGCGATTCCAGGAGTGATGGCTACTCGTACTATTGCAGATTGGAAAGAAAGATTAATTACTATTCTTGTTGCGCCTTTGATGAGTTGTAGCGCTCGAATTCCAGTTTATACCTTACTAATTGCTCTTGTTATACCCAAACAAACCGTATTAGGAATCTTTAATTTACAAGGAATTGTGCTTTTTGGATTGTATTTCTTGGGATTGATTTCAGCTTTATTAATCGCTATTATTTTAAATCTCCTCATTAAAAAGAAAGAGAAAGGGTTCTTGCTTTTAGAATTACCAAGCTATAAAATGCCCCGTTGGCCCAATGTTGGAATTAACGTATTGGAAAAGGTAAAAATATTTGTAATCGATGCTGGAAAAATCATTCTTTCAATTTCAATAATTCTTTGGGCTTTAGCAACTTTTGGTCCTTCAGGGAAAATGGAAAATGCCGAAAAATATGTGAGAGCAAATCCTAGTTTCACTCAATTACCTGAAGAAGAACAAAATCAAAAAGTGGCTTCTGCAAGATTAGAATCATCATACATTGGGATTTTTGGTAAAGCGATTGAGCCTGCCATTAGACCTTTGGGTTATGATTGGAAAATTGGAATTTCATTGATTACTTCATTTGCAGCGCGAGAAGTTTTTGTTGGATCTCTTGCAACTATTTATGCAGTTCAAGAAGATGGTGATGAAAATTTAAGGCTGATAGATCGTTTAAAAGCAGAAAAAAATAACAAAAACGAATCAATTTTCACTTTGGCTTCAGGTGTTTCTTTAATGATCTTCTATGTTTTTGCGATGCAATGTATGGCAACATTAGCGGTTGTTAGAAGAGAAACTAATTCTTGGAAGTGGCCATTGATACAAGTTGCGTTTATGGGTTTTATGGCTTATTTCGGTGCACTTTTCGCATTTAATATCCTTTCTTAATTAGAAAAAAGTAACTTTATAAGATGATTCAAGGCATTATTGTATTTTTAATAGTAACACTTTCAGTCATTTACTTGTCAAAGAAGTTTTGGCGTCAATTTTTCTCAAAGACAGAAAGTTGCGAAGGTTGTGCTATTGGTAAAAGTTCAAATGTCGTTGATTTAAAAAAACCTGCTTGATATGGGACAATGTCAACTTTACAAATACAATAAAAGTTTTTACTCAATAAAAAAAGAGACTTCTCATTACTTTTCTCAAGATTTTATAGAAAATGAAATGGATGACGACCATATTGCTTGGCTCAATTTTCACGGTTTAGAAAAAAAAGAAGAAATAGAAGTGCTCTGTAAGAAATTAGATATAGATCGATTAAATGTTGAAACTATTTATAATCCAAGTAGAAGACCAAAAGTTGAAGAATATACCAATTATGTTTTCTTTAGTATTAAATCTGCCTTACCAACAGATCAATATGATTTAGAATTAGAACAAGAACAAATTAGTTTTATTCTAGGTAAAAATTATTTGATTTCTTTTCAAGATAAATCTTCGGATCACTTTACTGATGTACGAAATCGAATCGAAACAGCAAGAGGAAAAATTCGTTTGAAAAATTCAGATTTTCTGCTTTTTAGAATGCTTGAAGCGATTATTGATAATTATTTTGAAGTTATTGAAGATATATCGACCACCATTGAAGAAATTGAAGTGCAACTGCATAAATCGGAAAATAAATCAATTCTAAATCAAATAGAACGCGAAAAACGTAAATTGATCGAACTTCGAAAAATAGCACTACCAATGCGTGATATTTCTAGCCAATTAGAAACAAGTGAAAGTATACTTTTTGAAAAATCAAATCATCAGTATTTTTCACATTTAAAATCTTCATGCGTAAGCGTTTTAGAAGAAATTGACGCTAATAAACAGATTTTGGAAGGGATGGCCAATTTATTTTATGCTGCACAAGGGCAACGCATGAATGAAATTATGAAAGTGCTAACAATTGTGAGTTCTATTTTCATTCCTCTAACTTTTATTGTTGGTGTCTATGGAATGAATTTCGACAACATGCCTGAATTAAGATATTGGTACGGATATTATACTGTTGTTTCTGCTATGTTTTTAATTGCCTTTGGGTTACTTTTTTACTTCTTTAAAAAAGGATGGCTCAAAAAATAACGTATTAAACTTCCCTTTTCGAAATAAATAGTATTTTTAGAATGCTGTTAACAATCTGTTAAATATAAATTGACTCAATTAATCAAAATTACATTTGTTCAATAAAACTTATAATCATGAAAAAATTAGTATTGTCTTTAACTCTTATGTTTGTTGCCGTATTGACAGCAAATACTGTATCTGCACAAATTGAGAAAGGTGCAAAAATCGAATTCAATAAAGAAACACACGATTATGGCAACATCAAATACGATGGTGAGCCTTATTGTTCATTCGAATTCAAAAACACAGGTGACGAGCCTTTAATTATTTCAAATGCCAAAGGATCTTGCGGATGTACAGTTCCTGAATGGCCGAAAGAACCAATCGCTCCAGGAGCAAAAGGAACTATTCGTGTAAAATATGACACAAAACGTCCAGGTGCAATCAATAAAAGCGTTACAATTACATCTAACGCAATCAATGAGCCAAATAAAGTAATCAGAATCAAAGGTGAAGTTGGCCCTGCTCCAGAAAGCGGAACGCCAGTAAATAATTCTGGTGCGCCAACGAATAACTAAAATGGTAAGATATTTATTAATATCATTTTTATTAATAACCGCCCTTGGCTTCAGTCAAGAGGCGGTTTTTAATCCTAAATACCCAATAGCTAAATTTCCAAAAGTTAAAGAAGGTCGAATTGTAAATTATGTATATGAATTTACAAATAGTGGTGACGCACCTTTAGAATTTTATTCTTACGAAGTGGAGTGTACCTGTACCAAAGTAGAATTACCAATTAATCCTACCCAACCTGGTCAAAAAGGAAGAATTAATGTCTCTTTCGATACAAATGGGAAATATTACTATCAAGATAGAATCATCTATCTACAAACTAATACGGAACGCAAAAAAGAGAAATTGCGTTTAAAAGTATATGTTGACCCAAAAAAAGTTGAAAATCCAAAACAAAAAAAAGATAAAACTAGATTTATTTTGTTTTAAAAAAGTCAATAATTCTAGATGTAATCAAATTCATAGGAACATCTGAATGTAGCGGTAAACGCAACAATCTACTTTCAAATTTCTCTGCATTCAATAACTTTGTTCCCTCGTATTTATTTTTGAAATAACTGGTTTTATGTAAGCAACGGTAATGCGTTAAAGCATCAATTCCTTTTTCTGATAAATGATTTTTTAAAGCTTGAAGTTCTTCCGTAGAATTCAAAACCAAATAAAAAATATGTGCATTATGATTGGCGAAATCTGGTATTTGTGGCAATAAAATTCCCTTTTCTTCCAAAAAAGAAAGTTGTTCGAAATAGTAATTCCACTGTTTTTTACGTTCTTCTAACCAATATGAACTTTGCTCTAATTGTGCCACTAAATAAGCAGCGTTTAATTCAGAATTCACGTAAGAAGAACCCAAAGCAACCCACTCGTATTTATCAATTTCACCACGTTTAAACGCAGCCCGATTTGTGCCTTTCTCCCAAATTATTTCAGCAGGTTCAATCCATTCTTTTTTGTTGACAATCAAAGCGCCACCTTCACCACAAGAAATGTTTTTGGTTTCGTGAAAGGAAAAAACAGCAGTGTCACCAAGTGAACCTAAAGGTTGATTCAAATAGGTCGCTCCAAAAGCTTGAGCCGCTTCTTCGATAATATAAAATTTATGCTTTTCTTGAAGTGCTTTTAACCGTTTCCAATCTGAGGAAACACCACCGTAATACATTGGCACTATTGCTTTCGTTTTTTCAGAAATCAATTCTTCCAAATGGTCTAAATCAATATTCGGATGATTTAGTTGACTATCCACAAATCTGATAGTCGCACCTCGCAACAGAAAAGCATTAGCTGTACTTGGAAAGGTATAGGAAGGAAGAATTATTTCATCACCTTCTTGAATATCCAACAGCATTGCAGAAATTTCCAATGCAGCGGTACAACTGTTAGTTAAAAAGCAATTTCCACCTATTGAATTTTGAAGAGTTTGTTGTGCAATTTGGGTGAATTTTCCTCCTCCAGCAGTTTTTCCAGAGATAAGTACCTCTTCAATAAACTTCGCTTCATTCTTTGAGCGATACGGTTTACTGAAAGGTACTTTTTCTTTCATTTACAATCCAAGTTTTGAGTTAATTTCAGAAAAATCTTTAACATATTCATCCCAAGAAATCTCTGTTCCAGGACGCACCAATTGTAGCGTTCTAAATCCTGCTTCTTTAGCAGCTTCTAATTCTTGATGAATATCTGACAAAAACAAGATTTTAGCTGGTAATAAGTTGATTTTTTTAGCGATTTCAATATACGTATTTACATCTCGTTTTTGACCTGTATTTGTATCAAAGTAATGTGAGAAATTCTTACTTAAATCACCGAAAATACTGTTTCCGAAAATAAGTTTTTGTGCAGCAATTGAACCTGATGAAAAAACACCTAACTTCAATCCTTTATTTTTCCAATCTTCAAGAGCAGGTGGCACATCGTCGTAAACGTGACCTTTCAATTCACCTGAAGCATAACCGTTTCTCCACAAAATCCCTTGTAAGGTTTTCAATGGTGTAACTTTTCGGTCTTCATTGCTCCATTTCTCCAAATATTTCAGTACTTCTTCACTCGTCGTTATTTGCTCATTTTCTTCTTCGGCAACAATTTCTATCACTTGTAAGAAAGCCTCTTTAACTTCTTGCAATTGAGAGAAATTATTGATTTCTTTGATATGTGCTTTGAAATACGGAAATAAAATATCGTAAACAAATGACACCGAAGTAGTTGTGCCTTCAATATCTGTAAGTATATATTTAATCTTTTTTTGCTCCAATTATTTATTGATATTAAAATCTTTGAATTCATTTTCAATCCCTGACTCAGTATAATGAGGTACCCAACAACTCATATCGATAAAGATACGAATTGCTTTTACAAACGGGCTACTTTCTCCTGCATCAAACCAATGTTTTGTTCCAGCAGGTACACTTATAAGATCACCTTTTTCACATAATAAGTTAAAAACGGGCTCTGTTTCTAAATTGAACCAAAATATTCCTTGTCCATCAACGAAAAAACGAATTTCATCTTCAGTATGCGTATGCTCTGCTAAAAATTTAGTTCGAATAGCTTCGTAGTTTTCTGTCAATGAATTAATTGAAATCACATCAGCCGTTTGATAACCACCGTTCTCCATAAATGGAAACAAATCCTTCGAATAAGCTTGCAAAATATCTTCTTGCGTTGCTGTATCTTCAAAAACCTCATCACATTGCCATTGATCGAAATACAAACCTCTAGCGTTGAAAAACTCCAAAATTTCTTTTGGGTCAGATGTACTATATTTTTTTGTTGGGATTGATAAAACTGCCATTACTTTTTAATTAAATTCCATTCACATTCACAAAGATAATCTAAAGTTTCCAAGTGTCTTTTGGCTTCGAAAAGGTTTTTTCCCCAAGCATACGTTCCGTGTTTTCGAATCACAAAACAGTGATTATTTATCGATTCTCTGCAATAGTTTAATTCATTTTTGAAAAAATTCATATCCTGACTATTGTCTAAAACAGGAATTCTAACCGTTTCTTCGTGTGTCATTTGTCCATCAAAACCTTTTTGAACTTCGTATCCTTCAAATTTCAATTCACTTTTGAAAATTGCTGACATCAAAACAGGATACAAGGAATGATTGTGAAGAATGACTTTCGTTTCTGGAAATAAATTATAAATGATACAATGAATCAACGTTTCTGCAGAAGGTTTCACTGTTGCAAATTCTCCTTGCGGAATTCCATTTTCATCTACCCAAATAAAATCATTCTCTGAAAATTGACTTTTATCTACACCAGAACGTGAAACCCAGATATGACCAAGTTCGTTTTTAAAAGAATAATTCGTTGACGTAGCAGGCGACCAACCTTTAGAATTATAGAGTCGAATGGTAGCAGCCAATTCCTTTTTAAATAGTTCCTCTTGCATAAATGAATGATTTGAGTATGCAAAGATACGATGTAGAAAAAATTATGAAAGAATAATGAATAATTAATAAAAATGACTAAATTTGTCATGAAATATTTTGTCAATATGTTAGAGCTAATTGAAATAAAACGAAAAGAAAAAAACTTAAAAATTAATGAACTTGCCATTTCAATTGGTGTAGACGCAAGTTTAATGAGTCGAATTATTTCAAAAAAACGCAAACCCACAACAACTCAATTGAAAAAAATATCAGAAATACTATCAATTGACTATCAAGAACTTTTAAAAGAATACGTAACAGATGAAGTCACAACAATTTTGATGGAATATCCAAATTTAGTTTCAGAAATAATGGTCTTATTAGAGGAACGAGTATCGTATTTATCAAGTAGTAATAAATTTCAATTGATTCAACTTTCTGATGTTCTTCAAAAAAAACTTGAAAAGCTTAGTGAATCACATGAAAAATGGAAAAATATCAAACCGCTTGATCCATCTCAATTGATAAAAATGAGAGAGTATTTTCATACTTCATATACTTATGAAAGTAATCGAATTGAAGGCAATACTTTAAGTTTACAAGAAACACATCTTGTAATAAATGAAGGTATTACCATTGGCGGGAAAAGTATGCGTGAGCATTTCGAAGCAGTAAATCATCTTGAAGCTATCGAATTGATTGATGATTTCGTTAAACGAAAAATAAATTTCAACGCATTTTATTTGAAACAAATTCATCAGCTTATTCTCAAAGAGGTCAATTCAAAAAATGCTGGTATTTATAGAAACGTACCTGTAAAAATTTCTGGAAGTTTGCATAATCCTCCAGAACCGTTTTTATTAGAAAAAATGATGGAAGACTACTTTTTGTTCTATGAAACAAATAAGAACAAAATTCATTCCGTTATTTTAGCAGCGGAAATGCATGAAAGACTTGTAACAATTCATCCTTTTATCGACGGAAATGGAAGAACTGCAAGACTTGTCATGAACTTAATTTTGCTTCAAAACGGCTACACCATTGCAAATCTTAAAGGAAATTACGAAGATAGAATCAAGTATTATCAAGCTTTGGAGAAAGTCCAAGTTAATCATGAAAATGAAGATTTTTACAACTTAATTATTGACCATTCTCAAGCTTCATTAGACGAACATTTGCTACTTGCAGGCGTTTAAAAATTTAAAAAAAACACAAATGGAAAGAATATTAATCTTACTACTATACATTTCTCTGGCTGGAATTGCAGGAATTCACAAACTTTTAGGTGATTTTCCTCCTGCTTGGTTTTATGGTAAATTCAAAGAAACATTTTTGAACGCTTTACCTAATGGAATTTGGTTGAGCTTTGTATTAATAGTTGTTTTAGAAATAGCAATTGCCGTTTTATTTTCAATCGCATTAATCAAAGGAGAATTCAAATCACAAGCCAAGCAAACTTTTTCCTATTTTGGATTTATTGCTTTACTTGTACTTTTTGTCATTCTGTTTTTCGGAAGTTTCATCGTTCAAGATTACGATAACGGATTCAATGATTTTGTGTATTTTGGGGTTACTGTTTTTTTGATGAAGTATTATTTAATTGAGAACAAAGTTTGAATCAGATAAATTGCTTTTAACTAGATAAAACCTTTTAATAAGACAATTGCGAATATATAATTCATTCCTCAAGTAACGTATTTTTAATAAATTTGGGAGGTAATTAAATTAATAAAGCAAAACCTCAGAAAATTCAATTATTTTAGCGTAAAAGATATTTTCCCAAGATGCATTGTACCCACTTTCAATCATCATTTTAAGAAAGAAAATAAATCTGTTTATGATTTCTCGTAATCATTCAAAAATCTTCCCTGCATTCAAAATTCCTTTAGGGTCAAAAACCTTTTTAATACTTCGCATAAGATTCAATGTCACTTCGGGGAAGGCAATATCCATGTAGCTTTTCTGAACCAATCCGATTCCATGTTCACCAGAAAGCGTACCACCGAGTTTCACCACTTCTGTAAATAATTCTCGGATGGCTTTAGGTAGTTCGTTTTCCCACTGTTCATCAGAAAGCGTTCCTTTAATGATGTTCACGTGTAAATTTCCATCTCCTGCATGTCCATAGCATACTGAATGAAAACCGTACTTTTTGCCAATTTCCTTAACGTGATATAACAATTGTGGCAATTCAAATCTTGGTACAACCGTATCTTCCTCTTTATAAATAGATTGAGATTTAACGGCTTCTCCTACTTTTCTGCGCAAGCTCCATAGTGTATTTTTCTGTGCTTCCGATTCAGCAAACAATATTTCATCCGTTTCAAATTTTTCTAATACCGAAAGAATTTTCTCACATTCTTGCATCAATACCTCGGAATCAAATCCATCCACTTCGATTAACAAGTGAGCTTGGTGATTATCTGCTACTTTTATGGAATAATCCTTTGTAAAATCTTGCGTCCACAACAAGGCATCACGTTCCATAAATTCTAAGCCACTTGGTGTAATTCCTGCTTGAAAAATGGCTGCAACCGCTTCGCACGCTTTCTGTGCATCAAAAAAAGGAACCAGCATTAGCATATCTGTTGTAGGATGTGGAATTAAGCGCAGTACAATTTTGGTGATAATTGCCAAAGTTCCCTCTGAGCCTACAATTAATTGCGTTAGGTTATAACCTGTAGCATTTTTCAAAACATTTGCTCCTGTCCATATTACTTCGCCTGTTGGTAAGACTACTTCGAGATTTAACACATAATCTTTGGTAACGCCATATTTAACTGCCTTAGGTCCTCCTGAATTTTCAGAAACATTTCCACCTATAAAACAAGAACCTTTACTCGCAGGATCGGGTGGATAGAACAATCCTTTTTCTTTCACTGCATTTTGCAAAACTTGGGTAATGACACCTGGTTCTGTAGTAACTTGATGATTTTTTTCGTCGATTTCTAAAATGCGGTTAAACTTTTCCATCGAAAGCAAAACACCACCGTGAATTGACAATGCACCACCACTCAAACCTGTTCTTGCTCCAGCAGGTGTTACTGGAATTTCGTGTTCATGACAAAAGCACATAATTTGCGTAATCTCCTCAACACTTGAAGGCTTTAAAACAATCGCAGGTGGGAAACACAAATCTTCGGTTTCGTCATGGCTGTAATCGTTACGAACTTGCAAATCAACAATAGCTCTATCCGATAAAAGATGTTGAAAGAAATCAAGGTGAAGCTTTTGTAATGACATAATATTTTTGATTCAAAAGTAATGATTCATTTGAAAAGATTAATTTTATCTCAAAACATAAAAATGAGTAAAAAAGTATATATCGTTGATGGTGTTAGAACCGCAATTGGTAGTTTCGGCGGAACTTTATCTACGATGCGTGCAGATGATTTAGCTGCGTTTGCTATCAAAAGTTTAGTTGAAAGGCATCCTGATTTAGATTTGAAAGCAATTGAAGATGTGATTTTAGGTTGTGCTAATCAAGCAGGAGAAGACAATCGCAACGTTGCAAGAATGGCGGGTTTATTGGCAGGTCTTCCTGTTGAAGTTGCAGGTGAAACGGTGAATCGTTTGTGCGCATCAGGAATGGCTGCAACTATCAATGCTTCAAGAGCAATCAAGGACGGAGCTGGCGATTTATACATTGCAGGTGGTGTGGAACACATGACAAGAGGACCTTGGGTGATTTCTAAAACGTCAAGCGCTTTTGGTAGAGATGCACAGATGTTTGATTCTTCTTTTGGCTGGCGCTTTATCAATCCTAAAATGCAAGAAATTTATGGTGTTGACAGCATGGGTATGACCGCTGAAAATCTAGTAGATAAATATGGTATTGAACGCGAAGCACAAGATAAATTTGCTTGTTGGTCGCAAGAAAAGGCAGCGAAAGCTCAAGCTAACGGTTTTTTTGATGAAGAGATTGTTGCTGTTTCCATTCCTCAAAAGAAAAAAGACCCAATCATATTCCAAAAAGATGAATTTGCTCGTGCTTCAACTACAATAGAAAGTTTAGCTGGATTAAAACCTGCCTTTAAAAAAGATGGAACTGTAACAGCAGGAAATGCCTCTGGATTAAATGATGGTGCTGCGGCATTGTTAATTGCTTCTGAAGATGGACTTTCAAGACATAATTTAAAACCTTTAGCTCGAATTGTTAGCGCCGCTGTTGCTGGTGTTGAACCGAGAATTATGGGAATTGGTCCTGTTTACGCTTCTCAAAAAGCATTAGAAAGAGCAGGATTAACCCTAGCTGATATGGATGTGTTGGAACTTAACGAAGCATTTGCGGCTCAAGTTTTAGCCTGTACAAGAGCAATGGGATTGGCTGACAACGACCCAAGAATCAACCCAAATGGTGGAGCGATTGCTTTAGGTCATCCACTTGGAATGTCTGGAGCACGTATTTTACTAACGGCAGCTAGACAACTTAAAATAACTGGAAAACGCTATGCACTTGTAACAATGTGTATTGGTGTTGGACAAGGTTATGCAACGATAATTGAGAATGAAGAGTTTGAGAAATAGAATGTTGCATTCGAGAGCCTTAGTCAACAAATAAAAGTGATGAATGAAAAATTAAAAGATAAAAATTAAAACTCAAAGTGAGAAATAGTTTCCTCCCTTGAGCGAGGACTAAGGTGGGTGATAAAATAAAATTTTTTTTAAAGTCATCCCCCTTAATCTCCGTCAGCTGAAGGAGGAAACTGAAATCTTACTTCGACATATATCCTAACGTCCTAAAATTCCAAAATGAAAAACCTCCTCCCCTTCCTATTTCTCATTGCGCTAGCTGCTTGTAAGAAGAAAGACACTACTTGGAATACAGATTGGGTTGCGCCAGCTGTGAATGATACGTTGCGTTTGACATCGCTTTTTAACGATTCGACTTTGGTTGCAGGAGCAAGTAATTCAATAAATGTGGATTTGACGCGTACGATTTTAAACATCGGGCTTTCTGATTTCTTGTCTATACCTGACACAACGATTAAACAAAATTTCAATCCAACTGTGAATTTAAACAATGTTCCACCTGGTTATCAATTTGTAAATTCGATTGAAGAACATGAAATGAGTTTAGATCCCATACAATTGAAAAAAATCCATGTTTCTCAAGGTGGGATTTATGTGAAAGTTTCAAATCCAATAGGAACGAAAGCTTTTTTCACCATTCAATTGCCTGGTGTAACAAGAAATGGAGTTGTTTTTGAGAAAAGTTATATAGTTGATGCTGGCACGACTTTAGATCCAGGTGTTGCTGAAGAATATTTAGATATTTCAAATTACGATATTGATTTGAGAGGCGAACAAGGACTCGATTTCAATTTAATTCAATCAAAACTAACAATTAAAACAGATCCAGATGGACCTGCGATTTCCATTTCCACAAGCAACTTTTTTCGATTTGAAGCAACTTTTTCAAATTTAATAATTTATTACGCGAAAGGTTATTTTGGAAACCAACTTTTTGATGAAGTTACTACATTTGATGTTCCTTATTTCAACAATATCACTGAAGGTTCAGTTACTTTGCCAAACACAGCATTACAAATTATTATCGAAAATGGGATGAAGCTTTCGTTGAAAGGAAAAATAACACAAGCATCCAATACAAATGTGAATGGAAATACAGTTAACCTCAACTCAAATTTGTTGAATAATACGTTTTATGTTTCTCCTGCAACAGGAGCTTGGAATTCGTTAGCGCCAACCTATCAGCAATTGAGTTTTGATGAAAACAACAGTAACATTAAAAATTATTTAGAAAATTTAGGTTCTTCACATCAAATCGGTTATCAACTTCAATTAAATCCTTGGGGAAATGTTTCTGGAGGAAATGATGAAATTTTTCCTTTCAGCAAAATCAAATTGAAAGTTAAAGCACAATTACCACTTGCCTTGTCTGCAAACGGTTTGACTCTGAAAGATACTTTTGATTTAGATTTAGAACAAGACAATTCAAAAACACACATTGAAAGTGGAACAATAACTTTGAAAGCAACAAATGCCTTTCCATTATCTTGCGATGCTGTTTTGTATCTTATGGATTCTAGCAATGTTATTTTGCATTCAGTGGTTGCAGGAGCTCAAATTTCTTCCGCTTTACTTGGGACTTTAGATGCAACTGACGGTTTGTATAAAAAGAATTCAAAAGTTGATTTTGTACTAACGGATGCTATTTTAAAAGATATCAATAAAATCAAAAAAGTGATGGTAGAAGCGCGTTTTGATACACCTAATCCAAGTACAGGTTTGAGTGAAATGCAATCCATTCCACTAGGTGCATTTTTAGCAGTGAAACTGAATGCGAAATTGAACACTAAAATTATTCTGTGATGAAATTTAAATTATTATTACTCCTTTTATTGGCTCAAATTTCAGCATTAGGACAGCATTTTATTCCAATAAATTTCGACACCTTGATTGAACCAAAACAAGAACTTATTCTAACAGGAATAGGTGAGGCAAGTTCCACTGCATTAGGATTTGATATAGTAAATAAATTTCTTTTTGGTGGAGAAATTACTCCAGAAATGAAAAATAAATCACTTGAACGTCACAATAGTTTGAATCGCTTTGGCTCCGATGCGAATATGGAATTGGAATACCGAAACTATAAAGCTAAGTTATTCAAAACTGAAGAATTTGGTTTCTTAGTGAAAGCTGGACTATATAATTTTAATCAATCAATTTATTCCAAAGATGTCTTCCAATTAGCAATGTATGGCAACGAAGGGTTCTTAGGCGACACAGCTATGTTGTCTGGAACACAATTCAGAAGCATGACATTTCAAAAAATCGGTTTTGGATTGATCAATAAATTCTCAAAATCTTCAGTTACTTTGAATTTAGTTGGCTTAAACAATAGCTCCACTATCAATTTGAACCGAATGGATTTGTATCAATCTGCGGATGCTGACACTTTGAAATTGGTTTACGCAGGCGACTATAATTTCTATAAAAATGCTTCATTTCTTAAAGGAATTGGAGTTGCAATAGATTTTGACATCCGCTTTAATAGCAAAAATAAAAAAGGAGATGCCGTTTATTTTCAAGTGATGGGTCGTAACCTTGGGTTTGTGAGTTCGATCCGTTCACAATCAAGCTATTCATCCAACAGCCAAGTTACTTACACAGGTTTTACATACGATGAAATTATCAATGGTGGATCAATAATTAATGATAATGTTGCCTTAATGGACTCGCTTGGAATTGATGAATCGACAAGAAAAAACGCAGAATTTTTACCTGGTTTATTACAAGCTTCCAAATTGGTGGATGTCAATTCAAAACGCAAATTGCAAGAATTCTATGGCGGGAGAATGTATTTGAGCAAAATAGCAATTCCACAAGTATTTGGGGGTATAAATTATCGTCCAGTAACGTTTTTAAACATTGGTGCAAGTGCTTCTTATGGTGGATTCTCAGGTTTACGAGGTGGCGCTTATCTTTCTTACAATACATCTAAAATCAACATTGGAATATCCAGTGAGAATTTATTCAGCAAAATTGGTGTTTCATACTTAATTCGTTTACAATGCGCATTTTAACTATCCTATCATTTTTGATTTTACAAAACATCGTTTTTGGTCAAATTGCTTTTTATAAATTATATTCTGGAAACGGTTATGACAAAGGTGAAGGAATCGTTCAATTGGAAGATTCTTCCTATGTAATTACTGGTTCTTCAAGTAGTTGGGAAGGAAGCTCACAAGCGTTTTTATTAAAACTAGATAGTTTAGGAAATTATAAATGGAGTCAGCAATATGGTGGTCCGGAATCTGAAACTGGCAAACGTGTTATTTATAATAAAGATTTAGGATTTTACGTTGCTGGATTTTCAAGTTCTTTTGGGGTAGGAGATTTTGATGCTTATCTCTTAAAA
>CALPMC020000029.1 GCA_943324565.2 Chitinophaga pinensis
AAAAGTACCACTAAAATCGTATGCCTACGATCGACTTTTGAGTCTCTTTCACACCTACGCACTTTTAGGAGGAATGCCAAGTGTAATCCAACAATATGCTAAGCAAAAGGATATAACTTCTTTAAAACCAATCTATGAGTCGCTATTAAATTCGTACCTTGAAGACGCTGAAAAATATGCAAAAAACGAAAGTCAACTTCAAGTAATACGAACCATAATCAATGAATCATTATTTCTTGCAGGAAAGCGAGTGACTTTTCAAAGTTTTGGAAATAAGAAGTTTACCTCAAAAGAAGTATCAGGAATATTGGAGAGTTTACAAAAAACGCACTTACTAAACTTGATCTATCCAACAACCTTTTTTGAAATACCATTATTACGTGATTCAAGGAAATCTCCAAGATTACAGTTTTTAGATACTGGATTATTAAATTTTGGCGTTGGGTTGCAAAAAGAAATATTGGGAACAAAAGATTTGAACTCAGTTTATCAAGGAACAATGATTGAACATTTGGTTGGACAAGAATTGATAGCTCACAAAAGTACACCACTTGAAAAACTAAACTTTTGGGTTAGAGATAAAAACAGCTCAGATGCAGAACTTGATTTTGTTTATCCTTATGAAGGCAAAGCCGTTCCGATTGAAGTGAAATCTGGAAATTCTGGTAGATTGCGTTCTCTTTTGAATTTTTTAGATGAATCTAGATTGAACTATGCGATACGATTTTTCGCAGGAGAACTTTCTTTGAATGAAATAAAAACACCAAAAGGAAAAACAATTCACCTGTTAAATTTGCCCTATTTTTTAGCTGGACAAACAGAAAAATACATCGAATGGCTTATGAATAACTTACCTGAAGAAACAATCAATCAGTTAGTTAATGAGCCAAGAGCTGAATATAAAAAAGAGAAGAAAACAGAAAAAATAGTAACCAACATTGAGGAGCTTACAAGCCGACATCTTAAGCTTTTGAAATATTGCCAAAATGAACCCAAAAAAGGGAAAGAGCTGTTAGAAGAAGCTTTAGGATTGAACTATCAATCGCGAAATAAACGAATATTTATAAAACCGCTTTTTGACTTGGAATTAATTGAATGGACCAATAAATCCAATCCAAAAGACAAGCAACAAGCCTATCAACTAACAGAAAAAGGGAGGGCGCTGATTTAAAAAAACTAGTGAAGATTTGTATTCGTTAATAAAAATAATCCCATGTTAGAAGCTAATTATTTTCTTAAACAATAAATAGCATGTTGAACCTGTTTCAAAACTTCATCAATATTTTGACAAACTTCTCCCTCTGAAAAACGAAGAATTTGAAATCCTGAATTAATTAATTTCTGCTGTCTGTAATAGTCGTACTCGCTTTTTACGAAATGAGAGCTTCCATCAATTTCAATTATTAGACCTATTTCTTGAGCAAAGAAATCAACGATAAAGTTTAATATTGGTCGTTGTCTTTTAAAACCAACTCCTTGTTGTTTGTTCTTAAGAGCTTTCCAAAGATATTTTTCAGCTTTTGATACTGATTCCGTCCTTAATTCTCTGGCAAATTCTTTTAAGTTTTTATTGTAGTAATTATTAGATTGCATACCATTAAGTTAAAGAAAAAGATCATTTGTTACAATTTTTACTTTTAAAAAATAAACAATTCTTGTTCAAAAATCCTCCCCCTGCCCCCTCCAAAGGGGGAATTTCAATCTCACTTCGAGGGATGTTTATTGGTGGATTGTTTTTTAGCAAACGATCAAAACGTTATGTCATTTTCAAAATTGAAACCCGAAGCAGTTTACCAGTTTCCCCCTTCGGAGGGGGATTAAGGGGGAGGACCTTTCAAAATTCTTGTTCAAAAATTCTCCCCTGCCCCTCCAAAGGGGGAATTTCAATCGCACTTCGAGGGATATTTATTGGTGGATTGTTTTTTAGCAAACGATCAAAATGTTATGTCATTTTCAAAATTGAAACCCGAAGCAGTTTACCAGTTTCCCCCTTCGGAGGGGGATTAAGGGGGAGGACCTTTCAAAATCGCAAGCAAAATTATTTTTCTACTAAAAATTACAACTCGTTGTTAACAATTTAAACTTCCTTCGACTAAACGATTAATTCATAGAGCCAGAATGTTTACTCTTCAGTTTTGAATTCTTGTTGAACCAATTTGAATTTTCATTTATTTTATTGGCGCTCCAATTTTTTCACCTAACATCTGCGTGAAACGAGCACCGAAAAAAACAATTTGAGCTGAGTAATTAACCCAAGCAAGGAATATAAATAGCGAACCAACAATACCTAAATTTCCTAACGAGAAATAATTTTGCAAATAATATTTTATCAATAATTGACTAAAAAACAATAAGATAGAAGTTACAATTGCACCTCTTATAGCCAAACGAAAGACCACTTTCCCATCGTGAATATACTTGAAAATCAAGGTGAAAATTATAGCGTTAGATATAATTGAAATTACATATTGAATCAATTTGAATGAAAAATCAACCAAGAAATTATTTGCATTTAAGTAGTTTTCAAGACCTGAAAAGACAAAAATTTGAACAAAATAAAACAAGATAACCACCAACGCAAACAAAGCAAGTAAACCCAAAGAAAGGAAGCGAAAACCAATAAAATCGAGTATCACATTTTCTTGTTTAATTTTTGATCGCTTAATCTTAAAAAAATCATTGATACTACGCTTTAATGAAACTAAAAATGCAGAACAAGTATAAATTACAAGCGTAATACTTAAAATTTCCATCCAAATACTTGGCTTATCAAAATCTACCCCATTCAGCATACTCATAATTCCCGATGAATCCTCAATTCCGATTTGATTTTTGAATAAGTCACTTATGATGCTTTCCATCGTTTTCGAACCAAAAATTCGTCCAAAAATAGAGGTCGTTAGATAAACAATTGGAACAAAAGCAAACAAAGTATAATACGCCAAAGCAGCACCGTGAAAAAAAGCACCCTCTTTAATAAAAACGATTAAGGACTTGTAAAACAAAATAAAAAACCAATACCAAGGTTCTTTGATTGTTTCCTCAGAATTTAGCTCTTTTGATTCCAATTGATGTGATTCCATTTAATTTTGTTAATCCATATAAAACAATGCTTTCGCCGTTTGAATTTAAAAAGTAATTCAGATAGAAACCTCCAGCAAAAACAGCACGTTGAAAGGTAAGATTAATTATTCCATCTTCGGTGATTTCGTATTCATCTGGTCGAAAATTAATCTGTTCACCGTTCACTTCTATACTATTTACAGGTCCTAAAAGTCGAGCTAAATTCACGTTTGAACAGTCGTAGTAAACTTGCTCCGCTTTTTTCTTCTTGGACAATTTTCCATTTTGTAGAAAACATACCGAATCACACAAGCCCAAAACATCTTGTCCATCGTGCGATACTAACAATATAGCCATTTCCTCCGTTTCACGAATTTGAAGCAGATGGTGACCTAACTTTTGACGAAGAACGCTATCTAAATGACCAAAAGGTTCATCTAGTACAAGCAAACGTGGTCTTTTTGCGACAGCTCGAGCAATTGCTAATCGTTGTTGTTCGCCACCAGAAATCAAATGAGCTTTTAACGTCGCAATTTTTTGCAATTCAAACAAGCGCAGTAAATTTTTGACCCGTTTATCTCTTTCTATTATGGGTAAACTCAACACTGCTTCACGGATATTTTCTTCAACTGTGTGATAAATATCCAATTTAAAATCTTGATTTACAATCGCAATATCTTTAAAACCCGGAATCAATAACGTTGAAGCATTTGGTAATTTCTTTGCATCTAAGGTCAAAGTACCTTTATCTTGTGCAATAATTCCCGCAATAATCTTTAACAAGGAGGATTTTCCAGCGCCACTTTTCCCAACAATTCCAACAATTTCACCTTTTGCGATTTCGAAATTAATTGTTTTTAAAATTGGTCGATTAAAGCTTAATTCAATTCCTTTTAATTGAAGCATTTTAAATTAACTCTTTTGGAAATTCTTTAGAAGCGATATAGATTCCTGGAATAGGATTAGCGTGCGGTTCATTGTCTTTTAAGTAAATAGAAACAAGAATTTCATCACTTAATTTATCAATACTCAAAGTATCAACCATACTTTCAGAAGCACCCACAAAAACAACAGGCGCATCTTTTGAAGTAATTTTCACCAAGCGCATATTCGGAACTTCAACAGAAAAATAATCTCCGTTTCCGTTTTCTCCTTCTAATTTATAGACTGAATTACTTAACTCTTCGGTTGAAACAACATTGCTTGAAATACTTAATTCATCCTCCCAATCATATTCTTTATTGTCCTCTGAAGGGTTTCCGTTATGAAATTCATCAGCAAATTCTTGCGAATACAATTCATTAATTAAATAGACGTGAATATTACATTTCATAAGCTTTTATATTATTTTTCCAAGTCGTTTTCCTTGAAAGATGAAGGCAATAAATCAGGGACAATTTTAAGAATCAAAGGTAACAAAAGTGCGCCACCCGGAAGTAAAAAGATGGCCATTGAAGGCATTGATTTAAGAATATCCATAAATTGAGTTTTGACTTGTTCCTTTTCTTCTTTGCTCAATTCGTGTTTTGTCGACTTTTGAATCAAAGCAATCAAATCCTTACTTTCCTTTAATTCGTTGACTAATTTTTCTTTATTTCTCCCTAATATTCGAAGCCATCTACTAGAAAAATTGGAATAACCATAATGTGTTCTGGAATTAGCACTAATTAAAGATACAACTTCTTCATTTTCCATTAGAAAAGAAACAACTAGTTCTATTGAATCCTCCATTTCCACAGAAGAAAGTCCAATTAATTTTCCTATTTCAACTAATTTTTGTTCTTCCTTTTCAGAAGTTTGGTGTGTTCCTTTAGTTATAAATACGCTTAACTCAAAAGTGATTCTTGCAAGCAATGAATGCTCAAAAAGTGCATTTTCTAATTCTTCATTTGAAATACCATGAACAATATAATTTTCAATTTTTTCTCGTTCAAACTTTGGTAAATTCGCAGAAGTCAAAAAGCGCCAAAGCATACGTTGTTCTTTTTCCTCGACTTGCTCATCCACATAAGCGGCGTAAACAATTCCGCAAAGCACGAAGTTGGCGTATTTGGTGTAGTTCTTATAAAAAGTAGCTTCTTGATTTTTAAGAAATTCACAAAACAGAATTACATCCAAGAAAACAAAGCAATTTGAAAGGTGATTCAACCAATAATTTGTTCCAAAAATGGGCGATTTAACCTTTACACGTTCTTCTAAAATATACTCAATTCGCGATTCTAATTTTTTATCCTTAAAGATAGTAAACCAGTTTTCGATACCACTTGCAATTGGTGCTTCGGCATAAAACTTCCCAAGTAATTTCAGGAAATCTGCTGAATTGAAATCTTCCTTTGAATGTTGTTTGTAACAAAAAAGTAAGGTTTCAAAAATGAGCAGTTTCAGTTTTTCGTCATTCGTATAATGCTTTGTATCTAAGTCATTTGAATAAATTAATGAACTTGGAATACCGTAAACCAAACCTGTTTTATTCGAAAGAAAATGCAATATTTCTAGCTCGTCTTCGTCAATTTCAAGATGCAAAGAAATAGCATTTGATTCCACCAAAAGAAAATACTTTTTGATCCAGTTTTTTGCTCCTGGTGAAAGTTTCAGGGGATTACTTGATGGCATATCTAACAGCTATACCTGCTCCCCAACCAAATCCAAGTGAATTGATTATTCTAAGGTTTGGACCAGTATCAAGCGCAACATTTAAAGGTAAATCTTCAAAAGTATATTCCAGCCCAACGATTCCGTTTAAGCCTAAAATCATATTACTCGTTCGTTCGTTGGTAATTGTATTTTTAAAGGAGTAAAATCCAACATTAGCTCCTCCACCAGCATACCAATTCAAACCATCCTCCAACGAATAGTTTAATTCATACAATCCTTGAAGCAAAAGTGTATTTGCTCCACCACCTACGCTTCCTTCAATAGCTGTCTTTGAATTTAGAAAGTGTTTTCCATTCAAGGAACCATAGCCGGGATAACCTCCTTTAATTCCAATTGCTGTTTTATAATTTTGAGAATATAAAAAAGTTGAAACGGTAATAAATACTAGTGAAACTAAAATTCTTTTCATTTTTTAATTTTTTTACAAAACTACAACTTACCTGCAACCGTTACAGCTAATTTATTTGTAAAAAACACACCTCCATTTGTTGAAAAGGCTTCAAAAATCAGCACATATACTCCAATGCTTGCCTTCACTTGTTCATCAGTGGTACCATCCCACGTAAAAAATCCAGAGGTTGCCAATAATTCATTTGAAAAAAGGGTTCTAATCAATCGCCCTCTGTCGTCGTAAATTGTGATTTTCCCCAAAAGTCCAGGCTCACTCATTTGATAATTTATCTGCAAAATATCTTCAAATCCATCACTATCAGGTGAAATCACTTCACTGGTTAGGTTTATTTTTCCATTACTTAGCGCTGGCAAAAACTGCGAATTTTTTCTTCCCGGTGTTGCAAAACCAATAGTTTCAGCGGCTGAATGCCAATTAAATTCGCTTGAGGAAGCACCATTTGGGTCAATTCGCTCCAAGGAAACACCATCTGTATCGTCCAATAAATCAAAATGCCAAGTATCTAAATAACTTACTTTGTCAATTACTTCTTGATTATAAATTAAGTAAACAGTTCCTGAATCGTTGTTATAAGATGGTAATTCAGCATACAAAAACCTTCCTGAAACAGCAAAAGGATAAGTCATTTTTACAAAATTGGAATCTTTACCTACCACCACATAATCGTTTGGTTCGAGAAGAAAATTATCAAATATCGTCTTAAAGTTGGCAATTGTATCATCATCGAAATTTGCTAGTTGCCAATCCTTTAAATTGATCACTTTTGACGAATTATTATACAATTCAATCCAATCTTGACCGCCATTTTTTGGATTTTGTAAAATTTCATTGATGATAATATCACCTTTCAAAGGCGGTTCAGGAAGAATAAATTGCCCACTAAAATTCGTTTCATTCATTGAACAATCCGCTATGTTTTCAAGTTGAAGATTATAAGTTAATGAGCCAACCAATGTTTCATTAAACTGTAAAGTCATCAACTTTGGAAATTCACCTTGAATAAAACGATTTTGAATGGTCAAATTTGGATTGATTGCGAAAACAGCTGTACTTAGCGAACTTGAATCCATTCCTTCGCTAAAATGAACTTCCAAAAAATTTGGAGCAAGTGCCAGTAACAAATCAACCGCTGGTGCTTCACTATCGGGTGTTAAATTATTCACCGAATTTACTGCGCCAGGAGTTCCACCAGTTATTGAATTTGAAGCAATCCAATTATCTTCATCTGAACAAGGATCGTTGGGATTTATCAATTCTAGCGTATATCCACCAGCCTTTTTGATTTCATCTATGTACCATTCATCAGTATAGGATAATTTGTCCAAAACTGTTCCAATATTATCTTTCAAGACAACATCATCTCCTGCATTATTTAAACTTGGAAAACTTGTAACTCCAATTGCTTGTGCTACAAACAAAAGACCATTTGCTGTAGCCGTTAATACTTTATGTTCGCCAGGAAGTAGCCAACCTGCGCCAAGTGTACCTTCCGAAGAAGCATCGCCAATTTTCCAACCTTGTAAGTTGAAGATTTTGTTGCTTTTATTGTAAATCTCTACAAACTCTACTTCTGGCAAACCTATTACAGGACTTGGATCAGGAAAAAACTCAGTAATGATTACATCTCCCTTTTGTGCCAAATCACTTACTAAATATTGAAAATTTTTGCTTTGGAGTGTTGCGCTATTTCCTGCTAAATCAACTATGTTAGAAGCAGCTAATGAATAAGTTGTGCCATTTACCAAGTTTCCATTTAAGGTAAAATGAAACAAGGAAGGATCAGTTCCATCAATTGCTATAGAAGAGACACCAATAGTTGGAGCAATCGAATAATTCGAGATTAATTCTCCACTTGCTTGCGTTATTGCTTCGTTAAACTTAATATCAATTTGATTTACGGAAATAACCGTAACTGTATCTAAAACGGGAGGAGCAACATCAAAAATTTCGTTACCGATATAAAGATTATCATAAAAGAATTTAGTGGCATTACTCGCAGTGTAAACATTCAGAAATCCAAAATTTGTTCCTAACAAAGTGGATGTTTCATTTCCTGTCGCTTGCAAAACATAACTATCTCCGCTTGTAAAGTCAGCAAAAACACTCCATTCGCCGGTCGCACTTCTTTTCACACGAATACTTGCTGTTATACTATTTACTATTTGACCGTCAGAACCAGAACAAACAACTGATGAAGTTCCATTTTCTAATTTATATAAACGAATAGCATCAATTGAACCTGCTTCTCCGAATTGTAAATAAAATCCATTTTGAACTAAAGTTAAATCAGCATTATCAGCTGTCAAAAAAACTCTACCATAATTACTTCCTGAACCAGCAAAGGATTGCTTGATATAAAAACGCCATTCTTTACCACTTAAAGTTGTTAATTGATGCGGAGTTGAAAGGTAAGATGTTGCTGCAATTGTATTATTTAATTGCAATTGTTGGCTACTATTTACGATATAATCTGCCGTCGATCCGTTCCAAGTTGGATTGGTAGAAAAATCGCCATCTGCAAAATCCTCTGTTACTTGCCCAAAAGCAAAGGTTTTTAAAACTAGAATGCTGAAAAGTAAATATAGACGCATAGATTTTTATAGACTTCAAATATATTAAATTTGACCCCGAAATGAAAGAATTCTAACTTTTAAGAATGATAATTAATATTTAGATAAAATGAGAGTAGCTGTAGTTGGTGCAACAGGAATGGTAGGAAACGTGATGTTGCAAGTTTTACGTGAACAAAATTTCCCCATAACTGAATTGATTCCAGTTGCTTCAGAAAAATCTGTCGGTAAGCAAATTGAATTTGGTGGATTGGAATTTTCAGTGGTTGGTTTGCAAACGGCTGTTGAAATGCGTCCGGATATTGCGATTTTTTCAGCTGGAGGCGAAACTTCCTTGGAATGGGCACCAAAATTTGCTGAGGTTGGAACGACAGTTATCGATAATTCTTCGGCTTGGAGAATGGACCCCACGAAGAAATTGGTTGTTCCAGAAATCAATGGCGATGTTCTTACAAAAGAAGATAAAATTATCGCCAATCCAAATTGTAGCACCATTCAGTTAGTATTAACCCTTGCTCCTCTTCATAAAAAATATGGTGTAAAAAGAGTTATTGTTTCAACGTATCAATCCATTACTGGTACAGGTGTAAAAGCTGTTCAACAAATGGAAAATGAGCGCAATGAAATTTCGGGTGAAATGGCTTACAAATATCCGATTGATAAAAATTGTATTCCACAATGTGATTCATTTTTGGATAATGGCTACACCAAAGAAGAAATGAAATTAACGAATGAAACGAAGAAAATTTTAGATCCAAAAATCAATGTAACGGCTACTGCTGTACGAGTTCCAGTTGTAGGTGGACATTCTGAAGCTGTAAATATTGAGTTTGAAAATGATTTTGATTTGAATGAAGTACGTCGCTTGTTACACGAAATGCAAGGAATCACGTTGAAAGACGATCCAACAACTTATTCGTATCCAATGCCAAAATATGCGGAAGGAAAAGACGATGTGTTTGTGGGTAGAATTCGACGCGACGAAAGTCAAGCAAATACCTTGAATTTGTGGATTGTAGCGGATAATTTACGCAAAGGAGCAGCTACAAATGCCGTTCAAATCGCTAAGCTTTTAATGGAAAAAGGGTTGATTTAATAATGTTTTTAGGGCTTTGATTTCAAAATAGTTCTTAATGATGATAAAACGATTGATGCAGTTGTTCGAAATTTTGAAATAATTTGAAAAGGAACTAATCATTCTTCAACAGATTTCAGAAATATTAATCCAGAATAAGTTCTTCACCAAAAGATAGCAGAGAGCAAAAAATAGTAACTCAAATAAAATAAAACCTCCGACAAGCTAGGTTGAGGGAGGTTAAAAAGATTTAAGAATAGTTACTAAACCCCTGTTATTTAGTGTTTAGTAAATCTTTATCTCTAATTTGCTTAGCTTTTATTATCAATTTAGCCTCGTCTTCTGTTGAGATACTTGCATCACTTTTAGTAACAAGGAAAGCAGTTCCATTTTTGTCTAGATAATAGTAAATGTTGTAACTGTCAATCTTAGATTTGTATAAATTATCATCAATTTTTATTACGAGTTCAGTAATTTTTTTCTTTTTGTCATATAATTCATCTTCTAAGTATTTAATAAAATAAGATGAATAGGTTTGAAGCCATGATTTACTCTTAGCATTTGGTGAAGTATTGAAATCCCACTTAGTTGTAAAAGCTTTAATTGTAAATTTATAATATTCAACTTGAGGGATTTTATAAGCAAGTTCTTTCTCCAAATAATCAACATAATAAATATTTTGATCTTTCATATTTCTACCATCTCGTCTGCATAAAAATTCTTGCATAATATCCATTGTGAGTTTTGAATCATTTATGATTGAAATTTGTAGTATATAACCTTTAATTCTTCTCAGTTGTTCGTCGAAATTTTTAACATTTGTATAATTCCCATTTGGCTTTTCACTCAACAACTTAAACGATATCATATTTAATCCGCTTTCATTTTTTGTTGGGAAATTATAATTCAAAAACTTGTCAATAATGTCAGAAGCCTTTTGTGTTTTTTTATTTTTTATTAGAATGATAATAAAATCAGCAACATCAGTATAATAGTCAGAATAACAAGTTAGTGTAGTACCCTCAGCGCAAGAATAGTAACCTTTTTGAGCTATATTTAAGCTGTCAAAACGATGCCATTCGTTAATTATAGTTTCTTGGATTTTTATATATAAATCAATGTTTTTATTTTCTAAATCCTTATAGTCTTTTGTATAATAACTTGTATATAATTTAGCCATTTGTCTAGCCTTTTGTGATTCAGGCGAATTTTCTTTTTTTCTTTTTTCTTCTTCAGCTAATCTTTGTTTTTCTGAATAATAATCTAAATATTCCTTGGTCTGTTTTACACATCGAACAGAAAAACCCGCTCCTTTTTTGATAATTGGATCATAGTAATGACGTCCTCCCTGAAATAAAAAGCTATCATCGTAAGTTATTTTTAGTACAGATAGCACTGTGTCTTTGTCAACATTTAACTGATGACAAGTCCAAAACACTGCACTACCTTCATCGAATGTTGTGCCAAACCATTCATCAACAGAACAACCAGGTACAGCTGAGAAGCCAGTTTGATTATTTCCATTACCTGAATAAGTCACCCTAATTTCTCCAGTTCCTTGACATTTTGAACAATACAATGTTTTTCCTTCACACAAGGGACACGTTTCTTTAACAGTGTAATCAATCCAACCACTTTTACTTTTAAATTTAGATCCACTTGTAGCATTACTATTTGTGCTGTTTTGAAGATCATACACATCATCTTCACGTGGAATTGCCCAACCAGCTGGAGATAAACCTCTCGGGTCTTCAACTGCATAATAATTATAAAGTTTACCATATTTCGCTCCATTCTTAGAATCGAAGTCTTTATAACAGTATGCAGGTTTTTTAGTCTTAACGGCATTCAACCATTCTTCTTTACTATTAGCTTCAGGAATTTTCTCTCCATTTCTAAACGTTGAAACATTTAAGTTTTGTGTCATCCAAACTAGCCTTCCAATTTTTACAGAATTTTGAGCTTCTGCATTAAAACTTAAAAAACCAATAAAAAGGCAAAATAGGGTTGATAGGTAGATAATTTTTTTCATCTTGAATATTTTATTTAATACACGTTTACAAACATCGAACAATTTACTGCTTCAATTAATATCTGTTTGACAAATGACTCAATTATGTAATTTCCTCGATTTACCTCACAAAAATAAAAATTTCTTTCATAAATACACTATATAAAGTACATTACAAATAGGAGTACTAAATACCATCAATCTTGTTGAATTTTGTGCATGCAACAGCCAGATGTTTTTGAGCAAGATTTTCAGTGGATATCCAAACGACTGAAGCAACTTCGAAAGGAAAAAGGCTTTAAAAACTATGAACATTTCGCATACGAACTGGGCATGAGTCGTTCTGCTTATTGGCGCATTGAAAAAGGGTCTAATTTTGAAATGAAAACACTATTTCGTATTTGTAAATTACTCGGTATTTCTGTGCAAGAATTTTTTTCGGATGCTCAATAATAATGTATTCTAAATTTTTAAGCAGACTAAAAACAAATCCCAAGGAGAAACTTTTCTTTTCAAAATTCAATTCAAATTCCTACTTATTTAATAAAGTTTTTGTGGTTATAACCATAAAAACTTAAATTTTATTAGACTTTTTATGGTTGTAATCGTAATTCTTGATTCTATCACTTCGGGAAAATATGAATGTAAATAATCCGAGATAGTTTATAGTTTTTCTTTGCTGCAATTATCATTACAAAAGCAAGAATGGTAATTATCCAATTAAAAGATAAATTCGGAAAAAGAAAATAGAGCAAAGCAAAAGTTGAAATTCCTAGAAATACCGCAATTGCATAACTGATGTACATTGCTCCTAAAAAATAACCTGGTTCTCTGTCGAATTTATAATTACAATTATCACATTTTACCTTCATTTCAGGCATGTGAAAAATGGATTTCGTTGGATAATAAACAGTTGATTTTTCGCAATTTGGACAACGTTCTTTTAAAATACTGACGAATAAGTTTTCTCTTTTTTGCATAGTCCAAAGGTATAACGAATCAAACTAAATTAAAGTTCAAAAATCACACTACTTGTGGTACAATTAAGACATTTTGCTACATTTACATATGTCAAACAAATTGCCTGTTTATTCGATTGCTAGTTTTCAAAATCAACTTGACAATCATGAATTCTATGCGAATAACTTTAGCAACCATGTTCAAAATCATCATTTTACAAATCTTCCACACAAGCATGATTTTTACCTTGTAGTTTTGATAACTAAAGGAAGTGGTTGGCATGAAGTTGATTTTGTGCGATACACGATTGAGAAAGGAAGTGTTTTTATGCTACAACCCGGAACAAATGCACTATTGGGAGTTAAGTTCGGATATCGACGGTTATGTTTTCTTTCATACGAAAACCTTTTTTGATGAGGTTTATACGACGTTTAAAATCAATCATTTTCCATTTTTCAATTCTTTCTACAGCAATGCTGAGTTCAGCGTATCCAATGATAAACTGGAAAGATTAGCCATTTTGATGAAAGAACTAATCACTGAAACTCAATTACCAGCCTATTTCAGTATACAAAAAATCCATGCCTTGTTAAACCTTGTTTATATTGAATTTTCTCGTGGGTTTATTCAAGAAAACAGCACTATTCAATCCGCTTATCTCAACAAACTTTTAAGTTTTGAAAACTCGATTGAATTGAACTATAAAAATGAAAAATCGGTTCAGTTTTACGCAAATAAATTAAACATTTCAAGTAAACATTTGAATCGAATCGTGAAAGAAAGTCTTAATAAAACAAGTTCGGAATTAATAGCAGACCGCATTATCCTTGAAGCAAAACGATTATTAATTCAATCAAAACTAAACGTTAGTGAAATTGGCTACGAACTTGGCTATTTCGATAAATCCTACTTCGTGAGATTCTTCAAAAAACAAACGGGTCAAACGCCTCTGACTTTTTCGGAAAGGTATAAGAGTGATTCTACTTTGTGAGAAAACGGATGCTTTCACACCCGTTTTAGTTTTGTAAAAACAAACGTTTTAATATTGAAGATGCCAAATAATGTTTTCGCCTCGGAGAAAGTATGTATGGAATTTGGGATAACTAAAAAAATCATTTTTCTATAAATTTTCTAGCAAATTATTCTTTACGAAAAGATAATTTTCCCTAACTTCTAGTAAACTATGAAGAATGAAATCATTTTATACCGCCCAAATGAAATGGCTGAACACATCGAAGTGCGGCTTGACGAAGACAATGAAACTTTTTGGCTGACTCAAGAACAAATTGCTCAAATATTTGAACGAGACAGAACAGTAATTTCTAAACATTTAAAAAATATTTTCAAGAATCAAGAATTAGATGAAAAAGTGGTTAGTGCATTTTTTGCACATACCACTCAACATGGTGCTGTTATTGGAAAAACTCAAAGTAAAAAAGTTAAATATTACAACCTTGATGTGATTTTATCAGTTGGTTATAGAGTTAACTCCAAAAAAGGTACACAAGAGAAGATTGGGCGAATAGAGTATTGAAAGAATATTTACTAAAAGGTTTCGCTGTCAATAACCGAATGAATCATTTAGAGGACAATTTGGAACATATTAAAAACAAAGTTGATCAAATCGAACTTCAGGTAAATTCTCAACTAATTCCCACACAAGGTGTTTTCTTCGATGGACAAATCTTCGATGCTTACGAATTGATGTCAAAAATTATTCGTACCGCCAAAAAGGAAATCATCTTAATCGACAATTACATCGATGAAACCGTGTTGACACATCTCGCTAAACGAGCTGAAAACGCGGTAGCGACAATTTACACCAAATCAATTTCAAAAACCTTAAAACTTGACCTTGAAAAACACAACAGCCAATATCCACCCATTAAAATCCAAGAACTTCGAGATAGCCACGACCGTTTTCTCATTATCGACAGCAAAGAATTGTATCACATTGGTGCTTCGCTAAAAGATTTGGGGAAAAAATGGTTTGCTTTTTCGAAATTAGATGAGAAGATGTTGGAGTTTGTTTTAAATCGATTATTGGAAAACTAGCACCGATAATGACAGAAGTGTGACGAATTTGGTGAATATGTCGGATATCCAAAAAGATATTTTAAGTTTAAACAGACAAAAAGGAGCCGTCTCATACTATGTATTTTGAATTGCACCATAATTGAACAAAAACACAGCAACTCTAACCCCGATCTATCTTATTATTAAGGTTTTAAATGGACGATTTTACCCTCTCGCATTACCACGATAACAGAGTTTTTCACTTTTTTGTACTTCACCATATTTTGGTATGCCAACTTGAGACCTTCAAGTACTTTTTTTCGTAAATCTTCGTGATATTCTTCAGGTGTCATATTGCTTTTATTGATTCAAATTTATTAAAATTATGAATTTTTAATTCTTTGGTTTTTATCCCTTCGGCAATGAGTTCAATTTCACCAAAAGTATTATCAAAAATCATTGTGTGATCAACAATTGGCATGTAAATTTCAAATAAATTTTTAATTCCTTTTAAATACCTTCTTTCGATTACCTCACTAGGAATGTTGTGTCCTCCTTCTAAAACCCTTGTTCTAACTCGTTCCTTTGCTAAATCAACACTTTCTAACCAGAAAAACAAAAGGCTAACTGTGTAACCTTTCTCTTGTGCTTTTAAGATGAAATTTCGATAACTTCTTGTAGATAATGTTGTTTCAAATGAAAAACTGATACCATTTTCTAAAAAATCATTTATTCGATTTAACATGATTCTTCCCGCTTCAAAAGCAGCTTTTTCTGGTTGAAATGGCGATAAACCCTTTGCAATTTCGTCAGCGTTTACAAATTCTTTACAATTTAAAATTTCTGGTAGAATTGTAAATGAGGCAGTTGTTTTTCCTGCCCCATTACAACCCGAAATAATGTAAAGATTTTTCACATTTAATTACTTACAAATCGTTTCCTCAGTCATCTTAAGAATTTTGCGAACTTCTTCCAAAGTTGGAGCTTCTGCATACGTTCTTAATACTGGTTCTGTTCCTGAAGGGCGAATCATCATCCAACGGTTTTCATCGAAGAAATATTTGAAACCGTCTATTGTTTTCACTTCTTTCACTTCGTAATCACCAAAAGCTTTATAATTATCCGCTTTGCAATTCGCGATGATGTTTTGTTTCATTTCTTCAGTAATGTGCAAATCACTTCTTTCGAATTTGAAAGGGCCAACAATGTCATAAACTTCTTCGATTAATTCATCCAAAGATTTTCCAGATTTCGCCATAAATTCCCAGATGATCAATCCCATCCAAATTCCATCGCGTTCAGGAATGTGACCTTTCACAGCAATTCCTCCAGATTCCTCTCCACCCAACAAAACGTCTTCTTTGACCATAATCGTAGCGATTTCTTTGAAGCCGATTTTTGTAGTGGTTACTTCTAATCCGTAATGTTCACACATTTTGTAAACACGAGGTGTCACACTAAATGCAATGGCCACTTTACCAGTCATTTTTTTGTATTTCACCATATAGTGAATCAACAACAAGATAATGTGATGCGAATCAATGAATTCTCCTTTACCGTTGTATAAACCTATTCTATCAGCATCTCCGTCAGTTGCTAATGCACAATAAACACCTTCGTTTGCTGTCAAATATGCTTCCAACTCTTTCAAGTTTTTTGCAATCGGCTCAGGTGCTTGTCCCATAAATGATGGATTCGGGTCGCAATGCAATAATTCTACATTTGGCAAGATTCGAGGCATCACACGTTGACCAGCACCATACATCGCATCGTACACCAAACGCATTCCTGATTTTTCAATCGCTTCTAAATCGAAGTTCTTTTTAACATGCTCCACATATAATGTTTCGATATCAATCACTTCTACTTTGCCAGCTGCCATTGCCTCTTCGATAGAAATATTTTCAAAATCGATGCTACAAACTTCAGGGATAATGTCTTCCACTTCTTGAACGTGTTCAGGTGCTAAAGGACCACCGAAATCAGCTTTCAATTTATAGCCGTTGTAAGATGCTGGATTGTGACTTGCTGTTAAATCCACACCAATCTGACAACCGAATTGATAAGCTGCCAACGAAATCATCGGTGTAGAAACAAAGCCACGTGACATTTTTACTGGAATTCCTTGTGCAATAAATACTTTCACTGCTGTTTCCATAAATAATTCTCCTGCAAAACGACAATCGTGTCCAACAAATACAGTAGGATTTTCATAATTTTTTTTCAACCAAATTCCTGTTGCTTCTGTAACACGCGCCACATTATCAACTGTGAATTCTTTTGCTATGATAGCTCTCCAGCCGTCGGTACCAAATTTAATTTTTAAAGCCATAATAGTTAAGTTGAGAACTGAAAACTGAAAACTGAAAACTGAGAATTTACTTTCAGCTTTCGTTTTCAACTTTCAGTCGATTATTTATTTTAAAGTGTTTTGATTTCTTATTTGATAATTGGAATTTTACTTTCAACTTTCTCCGCCGCGGCGGATGTCAACTCTCAGTTTATTTATTAAAGTTTTTTATCGTTCTTTCAATAATCCCAACGCATTCCAATAATTGATCTTCAGTGATTACCAATGGTGGTGCGAAGCGAATGATGTTCCCGTGAGTTGGTTTTGCTAGTAAACCGTTTTCTTTTAAAGCTACGCATAAATTCCAAGCAGTTGGACTATCTTCAGTGTCGTTTACAACAATTGCATTCAACAAACCTTTTCCACGAACTTTCACAACTAAATCGGAATTTTCAATAATACGATTCATTTCTTTTCTGAAAATATGTCCCAAGCGACGTGCATTTTGAATCAAGCCTTCTTCTTCCACAGCATCTAGTGCAGCAATCGCAACTTTAGCAGCAATTGGGTTTCCACCAAATGTTGACCCATGCTGACCTGGTTTAATTACCATCATTATTTCATCGTCAGCCAAGACTGCTGAAACAGGATAAACACCTCCTGAAAGTGCTTTTCCTAGAATCAAAATATCTGGACGATTATATGTTTCGGTTTGACGTTCGCATTTATTTTCACACGTACAATTTCCACAAACAGCTAACAAACTTCCTGTTCGCGCAATTCCAGTTTGAACTTCGTCGGCAATGAAAAGGACTCCATTTTCAGTACACAATCTTCTTGCGTTAGTTAAGAAATCTTCTGCTGGTGTATAAACTCCAGCTTCTCCTTGAATTGGTTCCACTAAAAATCCAGCAACGTTGGGTAATTTTAAAACTGCTTCTAAGGCATTCACATCGTCGTAAGGAATTGCCAAAAAACCTGGTGCGTAAGGTCCAAAGTTTTTATTCGAATCTGGATCGCTTGAAAAAGAAACAATTGTAGTTGTACGTCCGTGGAAATTACCTTCACAAACAACAATCACCGCTTGGTTTTCAGTAATTCCTTTTTTTTCATACGCCCATTTACGACATAATTTTATAGCTGTTTCCACCGCTTCAGCGCCAGTGTTCATTGGTAATACTTTGTCGAAACCAAAAAGATTGGTGACATATTTTTCATATTCACCTAAAGAGTCGTTGTAAAAAGCACGCGATGTCAACGCTAAAGTTTGCGCTTGATCAATTAACGCCTTTGTAATTTTTGGGTGACAATGACCTTGATTAACAGCAGAATAAGCCGATAAAAAGTCAAAATACTGTTTACCTTCTACATCCCAAACAAATACACCTTCACCTCTATTTAAAACAACTGGAAGTGGGTGATAATTGTGCGCACCGAATTTATCTTCAAGTGCAATTAATGATTGGGAAGTTGTGGCATTCATAGTTTCATTCATAAAATACGTATAAGGAAGGCAAATATAATGAAATCAGTTGCTAAGCCGAAATTCTAAGGATTAAATTTGAAGACAAAGAGCATTTGGCAAAGTTGAAACAAATAAAAATTGACGGTACTAATTTACTTTTGAAATAATGATTGAAGTAAATTACTATTAGATAAGATTTTTAACATCGAACTTACTAATTGAAAGTTAATCTTTTTTATCAAAATAAAATTCAGTTATATTTTAAAAATTGGGTTAAATTTTTTAATTTTTAATCTTCTATAAGTCAATAATAAAAATACTTACAGCGTTTTTTAGTTTACAGTAAACAGTTTACTGTAAACTAACTATATTTGTAGTGTGAAAACGAAGGGTAAAATACTTAGAATTTTAAAAAAGAGAGGTCAAGTTTCCATTCATGAATTGTGTGAACTTTTGGGTGCGTCAAGACAGTATGTTCATCGAATGATAAGTGAGCTTGAAGATGAGAAAATAGTCCAAAAATTGGGGAAAGCTCCTCTTGTTTATTATTCTTTAATTCAAATTGAACTGGAAAAAGAAACGCCGATCATTTCTTATGAAAAGGAACAGTTTTTAAATCAACATTTTCTTTTGATTGATCCGCTTGGAAATTGCTTGGAAGGATTGAAAGCAATGAGTTATTGGTGTGAAAAGCAACAACTTCAATTAGCAAAAACTATTGATGAATACATTGAAACGCGAAAAAAATACTTGGATTATTTCAATGAAAATGGAATGATTGATGGACTTTCGAAATTGGTAAATACATCTGGAATTGATGAAATCGGAGTTGATGCTCTTCATTATTTAGATTTTTACGCCATTGAAAGATTTGGAAAAACACATTTAGGAACCTTGATGCACTATGCGAAACAAGGGCAGAATAAACTATTGATGAAACGAATAGCTGAAGAAATAAAACAGCGGATTTATAATTATATTAACGAACAAAACGTAGATGCCATAGTATTTGTACCACCTACAATTTCAAGAAAAATTCAGATTATGACTGAACTTGAAAAGCTGTTAAAAATAAACTTGCCACAAGTCAAAGTCAATAAGATTAAGACTCCAATAATTATCCCACAAAAAGCACTTTCTAAAATCTTTGAGCGCCTTGCCAATGCAAGAAATACGTTCGTTGTTCCTCAACAAAAAAGCTATAAACACGTTCTCATTATTGACGATGCTGTTGGAAGTGGTGCCACGATAAATGAAATAGCAATCAAATTAAAACAAAAAAAGATTGCTACAAAAATTACAGGTATAGCTATTACAGGAAGTTTTAAAGGTTTTGATGTGATTTCAGAATTGTAACTACCTACTCCTTAACAATCGTGGCAATTTTCTGTATTCCTTCAACGGACAAGAAATAAATACCACAAGCGAAATTTGAAATGGAAAGTGTTTGATTTTCTGATACTAAGTTGCCAGAGTGCAAAATTCTACCCGTGTAATCATAAATTTCATACGCATTTCCAACGAAATCTTTTGGAATTGAGACCGTAATGTTGTCTGAAGTTGGATTGGGTGAAATTAATAAAGCATTTTCGTTGGTGACTATTTTCAAGTGAATCGTAATCAAACTGTCGCAACCATATTCATTTTGCAATGTTTGGTAATACGTGCCGTTTTCTGTAAATGTACTTCCGTTTAATTCCAAGCTGAACAAAGCATTTTCGTAAATTGTGGAATCACTGGTCGGATAAATCTGAACGTTCATTGTATCCCTTTTTTGACAGCCATAATTGTCTGTAACTTGCAAATGATATTCTCCTGAATTTTGAATCGAAATAAGCGATGAATCAGGTCCCGGCTGCCAATTATACGAAAGTACGTTCCCATTTTGAAGCGAAGCATCGTACGTTAAATTAACGCAAGCGCTTGTATCTGTTGGAATCGAGAAATCAATTTCGTAGTTACTGAAAGGTGAAAGTTCATTGTCAATCCAAGTCAAACGTGTGCTTAAAAACGTTTTCAAAGAATTTATTTGGTCGTTGTAAGTCTGTCCGCCTAAGTCGTTCCAAATGGTGAAATTTCTTTGTGCAGGACCTTGTAAAACGTTAGCCATGCTATCAATAAATGACATAAAATGCTCCGTTTTAAATTCATCTTGGCGCAATGTTTTCCATCTACACGCCAATTCTTTTTGATACGTTGAATCGGTGTACATTTTCGACCACCAAAATGGGAAAGGCCAAGTCGGGTGACAAATTTGCCACACCCATCCCGTAGCAGAACCAATATTTCCATAATCTAAAGCGCGGTCGTAATCCCAAGGCGGACCGATTTTTAATTTTCCTCCATCGGTAATTTTCTCTTTGTACATAAAGGTGCTTCTGCCGTAACTGTCATAATTGACGGAAAATTCGTTCACTATTAAAAAATCAATGAACGTGGAAACATCGATGAAGTTTCGATAACCAACATTTGAATCCATAAATGTATTGGCATTCAGTGCATTTTCAAACGAATCAACAAAAGCGTGAATGTAGGTCGCTTGTTGCGGTTCAATATCTATAGCTTTTGGTTCAACGTATTTAAATTCAACAGGTAAAGTTGATGTTGCAGAATTGATGGGCGGGTAAATAGAATTCCAAGCGCCTGGGTCTCCATTGATGTTCATTTCAATAATGTAACCGCCTGTCAACTCCGCGCCAGCAATATCTGTGGGTTTTAAATTGGCAACATTCACTCTGTTTGGATCGCGTTTGATTGCTTCTGTCAAAGTGTAATAACCAATGTACTCGCCATCTAAGATGATTTCGCAAGGTCGTGTTCGTGGTGCAAAACGTTTCATGCGTCGTGCAAATCCGTAGGTCAATGTATTTTTTAGTAAGCTATGATCCAAATATTCTGCTTTGAAAATAAAATCATTTTCGGAAGGTAAACCCATGAGAACGGTATCAATTTTATTTCCATTTACATCCGTTATATCAAAATCGTAATTCTTTTTGGGGTATGAAGGCCCAGAGAATCCTTGCCATTCTGTTAGAATTTGTCCTTCGTAAGCGTAATTTGTTTGATTGGAATAATTAATTTGTCCCTGCCCGTTGTCGATGATTTGCATCAAGACTGGAACTTTCACATCATTGTTTATTGGATTGCTCAGCGTTGTGAGTTTGACAATCGGAATATTGCTAGAGGTGAAAATAAAAGGCTGTGCAGGAGTGTTGTTGAAAGTGATATTCCAATCAATCAAAAAACCTTCGTCTGCACCATATGTATCTCTACAAACCAATTGCCACGTACCATTCGGGTTTTGACCGTTGTTGACATTTCCCAAAACAGACATACTTTGAAAAGTACCTGTAAACGGAGCTGTACCAGAAGCAATTGCCTGACCTGTTCCTTCCAAACACGTATTCGTAAAGTTATCATCTCCTCCACCGACTCCAGAAAAAAGCAACGTTTGTGTGCCGTCAGGAGCTTTTAATTTCACCTCCATGTCTGAACAATAAGTATGCGTCATGTTCAAACAAACGCTTGCCACTCCAAAGTTTTGATCAATAATTGTAGGCAATCCTGTAACTTGAATATCGAAACTTACGACTGTATTATCATCAGGAATGGCTTGATTGACAGTACTTGAAAACGTTTGCGCAAATCCTTGTGAATGAAGCAACAAAAAAAATCCGAATGCAAGCTGTTTGATCATAGTGGAAACAAATATAGGAAATTGCGAACAGAATAATTGCGAGTTGCGAACGGAAGAACATTATGCTTAGGAATTGCAAACGTTTGAATTGCTAATTGCCAACAAGGAAGTTCGGACTTCGGACTTCGAGAGCCTCAGTCCTCGAGCCTAAGTCCTCGAGCCTAAGTTATTGGTGATTTTGCAAATAAAATAGCTTGTGCGGAGCACTTACAAAAAAATCGTTCGCAATTCGCAATTATGAATTAGTAACTATAAGTTCGCAATTATCTAGTCTCTAATCAAGAACTGATATTTATCAATGTTTTTCAATGCGATACTTGTTCCTCTAGCAACTGCGCGCAATGGATCTTCTGCAATGTGAACTGGTAATTTTGTTTTCGCTGAAATACGTTTGTCTAATCCGCGCAACATTGAACCTCCACCTGCTAAGTAAATACCTGTTTTGTAAATATCTGCTGATAATTCCGGTGGTGTCATTTCCAAAGCACTTAGAATCGCTTCTTCGATTTTAGAAATTGTTTTATCCAAAGCATGCGCTACTTCCACGTAAGAAACCATGATTTCTTTTGGAATACCTGTCATTAAATCGCGACCACGTACTGCGAAATCTGGTGGTGGATTATCTAATTCTGGCAACGCCGCACCTACTTCAATTTTGATTTGTTCCGCTGTGCGCTCACCAACCAAAATATTGTGTTGACGACGCATATATTCTTCTATATCACTTGTGAAATCATCACCTGCAATACGAATTGATTTATCACAAACAATACCTCCTAGTGCAATAACTGCAATTTCAGAAGTACCTCCACCGATATCGATGATCATATTTCCCATTGGTTCTTCCACGTCGATACCAATACCGATGGCTGCTGCCATTGGCTCGTGAATCAAATACACTTCTTTCGCTCCTGCATGTTCTGCGGAGTCACGAACGGCGCGTTTTTCCACCTCAGTAATCCCAGAAGGAATACAAATTACCATTCTCAAAGTTGGATTAAACAAACTTCTTCCCGGATTGATCATTTTAATCATTCCGCGAATCATTTGTTCCGCACTTTGGAAATCGGCAATTACACCATCTTTCAAGGGTCTAACTGTTTCGATTAATTTATGGGTCTTACCGTGCATTTGTTGTGCCTTCTTTCCGATGGCTACAATTTTCCCGGTTTGGATATCCTTTGCAACGATTGACGGTTCATCAACAACGACTTTATCATTCCAAATGATAAGCGTGTTGGCCGTTCCAAGGTCAATTGCAATTTCTTGAGTTAAAAAGCTAAACAATCCCATTTTGAGTTCCCTCCTAATTATATTGTACGTTTATTCGCAGAACACGAAAAAAGGTTACAATTCTTTGTAAATGTACTAAATTAATGTTTAAAATGACGAACACCTGTAAATACCATTTTCATGGAATGTTCGTTACAATAATCGATTGATAATTGATCTTTCACTGATCCTCCTGGTTGAATTACTGTATCAATTCCTTCGTTGTGCGCAATCTCCACACAGTCAGGAAACGGGAAAAACGCATCACTCGCCATCACAGCACCCTTCAGCTCGAAATTGAAAGATTTTGCTTTATGAATCGCTTGGTTCAAAGCGTCCACACGTGAAGTTTGACCTGTCCCACTTGCCAACAATTGTCCGTTTTTAGCAAGGATTATTGTGTTGGATTTTGTATGTTTTACCAATTTATTAGCGAAAATTAAATCTTCTATTTCTTGTTCGCTAGGCGCTAAATGGGTAATTGTTTGTAGATCTTCTGTTCTTTCTGATTTAACATCGCGGTCTTGCATCAAAATTCCATTTAAAATCGAACGGTACTGAACAGCAGGTAAAACTGTTTCTTTTTGAATTAAAATAATTCTATTTTTCTTCGATTTTAAAATTTCCAAAGCTGCTTCACTGTATCCAGGTGCGATTAAAACTTCACAAAATAAATCGTTGATTAAGCTTGCCGTTTCTTCTTCGATGAATGCATTTGAGATTAAAATTCCTCCGAATGCACTCACAGGATCTGCGGCCAAAGCCGTTTCATACGCTTCTTTAATCGTAGGTCGCGTTGCAATTCCACACGCATTGTTGTGTTTTAAAATTGCAAAAGTTGGTCCGTCTGTTGTGAATTCTTGCATCAATGCAACTGCTGCATCAACGTCTAATAAGTTATTGTAAGACAATTCTTTGCCATGTAATTTATCGAAAATCGCATCTAAATCTCCATAGAATTTTCCACGTTGATGTGGATTTTCACCATAACGTAAAGATTCATTTTTCTCTTCACTCAATTTCAAATAAGGCGAATCGTTGTTTAAGAAATAGTTGTGAATCATTGTGTCGTAATGCGAAGAAACGTGGAATGCTTCACCAGCAAAGGTTCTGCGTTGTTCCAAAGTCGTCGCGCCATTTTGAGCTTTGAGCATTTCCAATAAAGAATCGTATTGTTTCACTGATGGAATAATGACTACATCATTGTAATTTTTCGCTGCGGCACGAATCAACGAAATTCCACCAATGTCAATTTTTTCAATAATCGCCTCGTGACTTGCACCTGAAGCAACTGTTTCTTCAAAAGGATACAAATCCACAATCACTAAATCGATTTGAGGAATGTCGTGCGTTGCCAAAGCTTCTTGATCTTCTGCTAGACTTCTTCTATTTAAAATTCCACCAAAAATCTTCGGATGCAATGTTTTCACGCGTCCGCCCAAAATTTCAGGAAAACTTGTCAAGGTTTCAACAGGTGTAACTGGTATGTTCAATGCTTCTATAAAAACTTGCGTTCCTCCTGTAGAATAGATAGTTACGTTGTTTTTATGTAACTCTTTTACAAGTTCATCTAATCCGTCTTTGTAGTAAACAGAAATTAAGGCCGATTCAATGGTTTTTAGTGTGCTCATGTGCTGAAAAAATGAAGCAACAAAGGTAGTGTTTATTTTTTGTGGAATTTTGAAAATTAGTAAAGATTCGATTTAAAAATTGAATGAAATTCAACAACTCTTAACTCTTAGTTTTTATCCCGATAATTATCGGGACTACAATTTTATCCTAAATGTTGTAAAATACTACACTCTTAACTTTTCTCTTTTAACTTTTCTCTTTTAACTTTTCCCTAATAAAAAACCTTCTGCTCCCAATTCTCTTTTTCGTCAGCAGAAATTAATTCCAAGGATTCGAGTGTGTTTACAACATTTTCGATACTATCTTTCATCAAGGAATTGTCATAATTCCAATCTGTTTCACTTAGCCAACTTTTAGTTTGTTCCAGTTTTAAATTGTATCTCCAAGCGATAATTTCCGCAGCATTTGGATTTTCTTTCAATGCTTTTGCTTCTTGATTAACGGATTCAAAAACCGTTTTTAACAAGACTTCATTTTCTTTTAGAAGTTCTGAACGAACAGCAATTACAAAACAAGGCCAAGGAGTTACAACCTCATCAATATAACGACATTTTTTTTGTTCTGTAAATGGAAACGTAGTGTATTTCTCCCACAAAAATGCTTGCGCTTGATTGTTCTCTAAAGCCCAAAGTCCACCATAAACATCACCAACCACATTGAATTTTAAATCTTTTAAGTTCCAACCTTCTTGTTTTGCTCGCACGTAAGTCATCAAATGCGAACCTGAACCTTCCCGTGAAATTGCAAATGTTTGATTTTCTAATTGCTTTACTGTTTGAATATCAGAATTGTAAGGCACGTGAATTCCCCAACGCAAAGGTGTTGTTACAAAAACAGTGACGATTTTCGCATCCAAACCTTGAAGAATTGATTTTGTTATTCCTTCTGTAAGTAAAACTGCGATATCCAAAGTGCCAGTTTGTAAACCTTTTATCATTTGTCCTGTTCCACCTGTCATGTCCGACCAATGCAATTCAACACCTAAATCAACTAGTTTTCGTTCTTCAATCGCCAGTTTCCAAGGTAAATTAAAATGCTCAGGAACTCCCCCTATTTTAAATCGTTTCATTTGTTTCGTTATTAAAAAATTGCATCTCGTACAATTTGTGATAATAGCCACCTTTTCGAACTAACTCACGGTGACTACCTGTTTCAATTATTCTCCCCTTGTCCAGAACTACAATACAATCCGCTTGTTGAATTGTTGACAATCGGTGCGCTATAACAATTGAAGTTCTTCCTTTGGTTAATTGCTCGGTTGCTTTTTGAATCATTTCTTCCGATTCGTTGTCCACACTTGAAGTTGCTTCATCTAATATTAGAATGTGAGGATTATAAACGTAAGCGCGAATAAAAGCAAGTAATTGACGTTGACCAACAGACAAAACTCCACCTCGTTCCCCAATTTGGTAATCATAATCATTCGGTAAACGACAAATAAATTCGTGGGCACCAACCGCTTTTGCAGCGTCAATCACTGCTTCTTTAGAAATACTTGGGTCTCCTAGTGTGATGTTTGTTAAAATACTATCTGAAAATAAAAACACATCTTGAAGAACGATTGCAATATTGCTTCTCAAATAACTCAAATCGAAATCGTTTATGTTTTTATCTCCAATTAAAATGGCACCTTTTTGATATTCGTAAAAGCGTCCCAACAAGTTTACAATTGTTGATTTCCCAGCACCTGTTGCACCAACAAAAGCAACAGTTTGCCCTTTCTTAATCAGTAAATCAATATCTTTCAATACATAATCTTCATTGTTATAAGCGAAAGAAACATTTTTAAATTGAATATCTTGATCAAAATTATAAGATTGAACCATTCCTGTTTCTTGAACATTTTCTTGCTGGTCTAAAACTTCAAAAATTCGTTCTGCTCTAACTGTACCACGTTGAAGAATGTTAAATTTATCTGCCAATTGTCGAATAGGTCGATACAACTGAGAAATCCAAAGTGTGAAGGCGATAATTTGTCCATACATTTCTCGGATTTGTACATTGGATTTACCACTTACATTCAAAGCACCCCAAACCAATAAAAATGCTACTGATAGCGAACTCAATAATTCAACAACAGGAAAAAAAATAGAGTTCGCCCAAACAGCGTTGACGTGTGCTTGACGATGTCCTTTGTTGATTTCTTGGAATTTCTCAAACTCCTGCTCCTGTCTATTAAATAATTGAACAATCGACATTCCGGTTAAACGTTCCTGCACAAAAGTGTTGAGCTTGGTAACTTGCACACGTTCTAACTGAAAAGAATCACGCATTGTACGAGCGAAAATACGAGTGGCAAAAATCAAGAAAGGAATTGGTATTAAAGTCATAAGCGAAAGCTCCCAATTACTTAAAAACATTAGCGATAGGATAAAAACTAAAGAGATTAAATCTCCTGAAATATCCATGAGTCCAGCAGAAAAAACTTCAGTAATTGCCTCTAAATCCGAAACAACTCGCGTCACAATTGCTCCAATTGGCGTTTTATCAAAGTAGCGCATTCGAAACGAAAGCAGGTGCTTGAAAATCTTGCGACGTAAATCCCGAATAACTGATTGAGCCAATAAATTGGAGAAATATGTTGACGTTAATTGCAAAATACTTTCCAACATTAATATTCCAACAATCACCAAAGCCCAAAAAAGTAGCATGGATTCATTCTGACTTTTGATGATGTATTTATCAACCATTTCACCAATAAAATAGGGACGTAATGGGCCTAAAATTGAAAGAGAAATAATACAAAAAACAGAAATAATAAAGTAACTTTTATAAGGGATAGCGAAGCGAACAAGTCGTCCGAATAAAGATAAATTCAAAGATTTTTTCTCTTTCATTGCTACAAAATTACTTTAATTGCCAAATGAAAAACACTTAAAACCAACATTTGCTCGATTAAAGCATGAATTTAGGTTTGAAAGCATCAAATTTTGATTATCTTTGCGCCTCATTATTTCTAACTATATTCAAAGTGGGCGTAAAAATATTTGCAGGAAGAGAGTCAAAAGACTTAGCGAGTAGCATTGCATCCCACTACGGAAATCCGCTTGGTGATGTTAAAGTGACAGTGTTTAGTGACGGAGAATTTCAACCATCATTTGAGGAAACTGTACGTGGTCAAGATGTGTTTATTGTACAATCAACTATGCCTCCAACGGAGAATTTGTTTGAGTTATTGTTATTAATTGATGCCGCAAGGAGAGCATCCGCTCGAAAAATAATTGCAGTAATCCCTTATTTTGGTTTTGCACGTCAAGACAGAAAAGACAAACCGCGTGTTGCTATTGGTTCTAAATTAATTGCAAACATGTTGATGGCTGCTGGTGTTGACCGAATCATGACAATGGATTTACATGCTGACCAAATTCAAGGATTCTTTGAAGTGCCGGTAGATCATTTATATGCCTCTACTTTATTCCTTAAAGAAATTCAAAACTTAGATACAGAGAATTTAGTAATTGCTGCTCCAGATGTTGGAGGAGCAAAACGCGCCAATTCGTATGCTAAAAGTTTAAATTGTGGTTTGGCTTTGTGTCACAAAAATCGAAAGAAAGCAAACGAAGTAGCAGAAATGACGGTGATTGGTGATGTTGATGGGAAAGATGTTATTATTATCGATGACATGTGTGACACTGCTGGAACTTTAACAAAGGCAGCTGATTTATTAATAGAAAAGGGTGCAAAAAGTGTTAGAGCATTTTGTACGCATGCTGTGTTAAGTGGTCCAGCCTATGAGCGTATCAATAATTCTTCTTTAACGGAATTAGTGGTTACTAATACAATTCCTTTAAAAGGAGAAAGTTCAAAAATAAGAGTGATATCTGTAGCAGACTTATTTGGGGACGTAATTAAAAGACTGGTTAACAATGAGTCAATCAGTTCACATTTTGTAATATCTTAAATTAAACAATAAATGAAAAAAGCACAATTGAGCGGTTCGCTTAGATCGAACGTAGGGAAAAAGGACGCTGCTAGCCTTAGATTAGCTGGTATGGTTCCATGTGTAATCTATGGACAAGGTACTCAAACACACTTTGCCGTAAAAAGAACAGAGTTAGACAAAATTGTTTACTCACCAGAAGTATTTCAAGTTGAATTAGATCTTGATGGAAAAAAAGTAACTGGAATTATCCAAGAACTTCAACAACATCCAACAAAAGATACTATTCAACATGTTGACTTTTTAGAGTTAAGTGATAGCAAACCAGTAAGAGTTAAATTACCAGTAAGATTAACTGGATCTGCTCGCGGAGTTTTAGCTGGTGGTAAATTAATGACTGTTTTTAGAAATTTACAATGTGTTGGTTTACCTGGAGATTTACCAGATGCAATTACATTGGATATTGCAAAATTGAAAATTGGAATGTCTATTCGTGTTAAGAATATCGAAATTCCAGGAGTTTCTATTTTGGATCCTGCAAATGCAGTTGTTGTTTCTGTTAAAATGGCTCGTGGAGCTGTTAAAGGTGCAGATGCTGACGATGAGGAAGAAGAAGAAGCATAGTAATTATCAAATTAATTATGAAAAGTCGTTACAATTTGTAGTGGCTTTTTTTGTGAATTTTAAACCTATAAAATTGACAAAAATCAACTTTATAGCTGATGCAAATACTATTTTAAATAGTGATAAAAGTAAAACTTTGTTCAGTCAATATTTCAATTATTAAAAGATTACTGAACATACTTTTTGAAACGTCAAAACATACTTTATTTCTATAACCGGATTAAAGCTTTGGTAATCTAATTGGTTTTCCTATCATATAGTTTAAGGTTAGGATAGCATTTGATAACTGATCCGTCAGTTTTCAGGAAAACCATAAGGTTTAGTAGCAAAAGCCATTTACTGAAAAGAGAGTGGCTTTTTTTATGTATAAATCACTTCAAATTAAAAACAAAAAGTGCAATCAACCCTTACTTGAATATAAAATT
>CALPMC020000030.1 GCA_943324565.2 Chitinophaga pinensis
ATTGACATTTAATGCACCAGGATCTCAAGTGGCTACATTTAGTGCTGCGAATGGTTGCGATAGTTTAGTCACAGTTAATGTGTTTGAAGCACCTTTAATTGCAAGCACAGTTGACACCACAATATGTAACGGTAATTTTCCATTCACTTTCAATACACTGACATTTAATACAGTTGGTTTCCAAGTGGCAACATTGACTGCTGCGAATGGTTGTGATAGCTTAGTGACGGTTAATCTGTTTGAAGCACCTTTAATTGCAAGCACAGTTGACACCTCGATATGTAACGGTAACTTTCCATTCACTTTCAACACATTGACTTTTAATGCAGTTGGTTCCCAAGTGGCAACATTGACTGCTGCGAATGGTTGTGATAGCTTGGTGACAGTTAATGTTTTTGAAGCACCTTTAATTACAAGCACAGTTGACACTACAATTTGTAACGGTAATTTCCCATTCACTTTCAACACATTGACTTTTAATACAGTTGGTTCCCAAGTGGCAACATTGACTGCTGCGAATGGTTGTGATAGTTTGGTGACAGTTAATGTTTTTGAAGCACCTTTAATTACAAGCACAGTTGACACCACAATTTGTAACGGTAACTTCCCATTCACTTTCAACACATTGACTTTTAATGCTGTTGGTTCACAAGTGGCTACATTGACTGCTGCGAATGGTTGTGATAGCTTGGTGACAGTTAATCTGTTTGAAACGCCATTAATTTCAAGTACAGTTGACACCACAATATGTAACGGTAATTTTCCATTCACTTTCAATACACTGACATTTAATACAGTTGGTTCACAAGTGGCTACATTGACTGCTGCGAATGGTTGTGATAGCTTGGTGACGGTTAATCTGTTTGAAACGCCATTAATTTCAAGTACAGTTGACACCACGATATGTAATGGTAATTTCCCTTTCCCTTTCAATACATTGACATTTAATGCACCAGGATCTCAAGTGGCTACATTTATTGCTGCGAATGGTTGTGATAGTTTGGTCACAGTTAATGTTTTTGAAACGCCATTAATTTCAAGTACAGTTGACACGACTATTTGTAATGGTAATTTCCCTTTCACTTTCAATACATTGACATTTAATGCACCAGGATCTCAAGTGGCTACATTTAGTGCTGCGAATGGTTGCGATAGTTTAGTCACAGTTAATGTGTTTGAAGCACCTTTAATTGCAAGCACAGTTGACACCACACTCTGTAACGGTAATTTCCCTTTCACTTTCAACACACTAACTTTTAATGCGCCGGGTTCACAAGTGGCAACATTTACGGCTGCAAATGGTTGTGATAGCTTGGTCACAGTTAATGTTTTTGAAGGCCTTGCGATAACAAGTGTTTCAGCCATAACAATTTGTAATGATTTATTACCTTATAGTTGGAATGGATTAACATTCAATAGTGGAGGATCTCAAACAGCAATATTAACGAGTACATCTGGTTGTGATAGTTTAGCTACATTAAATTTAACTACCATCACCCCACCAATAATCAGTATAAACTCTTTAACTATTTGTTCAGGAGAAACAGGAACATTAAATTCTACCGTAAGCCAAACAGGAGGATCATATAATTGGTCAACTGGTGCTACAACGAATTCAATAACACTAGCACCTACAACAACGACGAACTATACTTTAACTTATTCTTTAACTGGTTGTAATCCTTCAATTGCAAATACTACTATAACTGTAAATCCAGCACCAACAGTTTCTGTTCAATCTTTCACAATTTGCTCGGGTCAAAACAGTACTTTAACAGCAGCGGTAGATCAATCAGGTGGTACATACAGTTGGTCTACTGGAGCCACAACATCTACGATAACAATTTCACCAACAATTACCACCACTTATAATTTGACCTATACGTTAGGGAATTGTTCAATTGCAACCGCATCAGCAACTGTAACTGTTAAACCAACACCTACGATATCTACAAGTTCTCAAACAATTTGTAGCGGCAATTCAGCTAATATTACCACAACAACATCAATTAGTGGCGGAACTTATAGTTGGAGTAGCGGTGGTCAAACAACATCTTCTATTAGCGTTACACCAAACGTTACAACAAGTTATCAAGTTACCTATACACTTAATGGTTGTTCAGCTAATGCAAGCTCAACGATAACAGTTAATCCAATACCAACAGTTACGCTATCAAATCAAACCATTTGTTCTGGGCAAACTGTAACCATAACATCCACAGTTTCACAACAAGGTGGAACCTATTTGTGGGGAAATGGATCAACGACAAGTAATTTGGTGTTGAACCCATTATCAACTACAACTTACAATCTACTTTATACATTAAACAGTTGTACAGCAAGCTCTACAGTAACTGTTACCGTTAATCCAATTCCTGCCATAACAGCATCAAACTCTACAATTTGCAGCGGAGAAAATGTAACTTTAAGTACAACTCCTAACTTAACAGGTGGTACATACTTATGGAGTCCTGGAGGACAAACAAATTCTACAATAACAGTGAATCCAACACAAACAAGCACATATTCAGTCGTTTATACATTAAACAATTGTCCAAGTTTACCAGCTTCTTTAACAGTAACGGTAAATCCTATTCCTATAGTTACCGTTACCAATACTACAATCTGTTCTGGTGAACAAGCTACTCTTAATGCCACATCCTCTATTAATGGTGGAACTTGGAACTGGCTATCAAGTGGCCAACAAAATTCTTCAATAATAGTAACACCCGCCCAAAACACAAGTTATACAGTAGAATATACAGTTAATGGTTGTGTAGGATCGAATATAGGAAATGTGACAGTTACACAAATACCAACGCTTACGTTTTCAAGTTCTTCAATTGGTGGTTGTGTACCACTTACCGTTTCATTTACAAACACAAGTAATACCCAAGGTTTAACAAACTGTGTTTGGTCAGTTAATTCGAATCAATTTTCCAGTAATTGTAGCATTGTCAGTTATACGTTTAACACACCTGGCTGTTATGATATTTCTTTAAGTAGTGGTATAAATGGCTGTGTTTCTACAACAACATTACAAGATTTAATATGCGTTGAATCTCCACCAATTACAGTTTTTCAAGTCTCACCTCAAGTTTTTACGGAAGATAACCAAACTATAGACTTCATAAATAATACACTTGGTGTTAATAGTTATAGTTGGGATTTTGGTGATAATCAAACGAGTACGGAGATAAACCCTGATCATTATTTTGAAAATACTTCAAATGGTTATACTGTTACACTAACTGCAACTTCATTAAATGGATGCTCCTCAACCTATTTAGTTGGTATACCATTTAGACCAGCTGAAATATTTTACGTACCAAATACATTTACTCCTGATGGAGATGGATATAATCAAGTGTTCAAACCAATTTTTTCTGCTGGATATGACCCTTATAATTTTCAAATGTTAATATTCAATCGATGGGGCGAAATTGTATTTGAAACCTATGATGTAAATATTGGTTGGGATGGTAGTTATGGAGACGAAGGATTAGATGTTCAAGATGGTACCTATATTTATAAAATAAGTTTTAAAAATCCTTTTATAGACAAAAGAACAACAATAACCGGCCATGTAAATTTAGTTCGATAAGTAAATTGCTCTGTTAAAAAAGGTTAAGCACATTGCCTTCATCCTTGAATATTCTTTAGATTCGTACTTATCCTATGAAAAAAATACGATTAAGTATTGTTACTGTTTTATTGACGATATCCGTCTTAAGCCTCTTCATCATTCAGACTTTCCAAATGATTCAGCTGTATGAACGAAAAAACATTCAGTTTCGTCAAAATCTAAATAATTGTTTGGATAAGATTGCTTTCAGACACGAGAAAGCAGAGGATTACAAACGCTACATGAATATCATCAATAAAGATTTCAGTGGACAATATAAAGATGCATTAAAACAGGAATTCAAAAACTTAATGCCTATACAAGAATCCATTTCGATTCATGACACTGTTATCATGGTAAACGGAAGAATGGAAAATTACCTTGTTATCAAAGGTGATGCATTTGACTCCATTTCTGGTGTGCGCTCCGAGCAAAAAGTACTAGCTAGAGACGTACGTGAAATGCGAGATTTATTCCAAGGAAAATCAGGACATATCGCACAAAAGGATTCATCTGCAATTTCCATACAGTTAAATCAAAAAGTGCTTCAGCATATTTTCAAGAAAGCAAAGTTCGTTAACGAAATGATGATACAAGCTTTTAGAGATAATATGTACGAAACCCCTCAACGAAGAATTGACGCTGTTTTTCTGGATTCAATTATTAGAATGGAACTAAAAAAAGAGGATTTACCTCAGAAGTATGCGTTTATGATTACGAATGAATTTGGAAGAATAATCAAATTTGATGTGTCACCCGAAACGCAACAATACAAATTAGACTCTACAAAATGTGGTAGAATTAATCTTTTTCCAAGCAATGTATTAGATGAAGATTTATACTTGTATTTGTATTTTCCCAATCGAAATGCATTCATTTTTAGAGAAATGAAAGCTTCTTTTTTCGTTACCATTCTGTTAGTTGTAATCATTATAATTGCATTAGTTTTCATGTTTCGAACGATTTTGGAACAACGCAAACTTTCTGAATTAAAATCGGATTTTATTTCCAATATGACCCACGAATTCAAAACACCGATTTCAACTATTTCTTTAGCTTGCGAAGCTTTGGGCGATTCTGATATGGTAGATGAAAACAGTAAGCAACGTATTTCTCCTTTCGTAAAAATGATTCATCAGGAAAATAAACGACTAGAATTATTGGTTGAAAGTATTTTACATAGTGCTGTAATTGATAAGGGTGAAATTCAGCATAATCATGTAGATCTTGATTTAAAGGAATTAATTCTTAACCTTGTTGAAAATGCAAAATTCAGATTACAAGGCACAAATGGAACAATAACTACTGAATTTTCTGGTGATGAAATTAGTATAATTGCAGATAAAATGCATTTAACAAACTTACTTGCTAACCTGATTGAAAATGCAATTAAGTATAGCAAAGAAACACCTGAAATAAAACTAATTTTGGATCGAAATACTAAAGGATTACAATTAAGCGTTATTGATAAAGGAATTGGAATTAACAAGGAACATTTACCGAAAATTTTTGATAAATTATACCGAGTGCCAACCGGAAACCTTCACAATGTTAAAGGTTTTGGTCTAGGTTTAAGTTATGTAAAATCTATTTGTGAAGAATACGGATGGGAAATAAATGTGAAAAGTCAATTTGGTGAGGGAACAACTTTCATCGTAACCTTTAATACTAAAAGAAAATGGAAAAAAAATTAAATATTTTACTCGCAGAAGACGACGAAAACTTAGGACAATTATTGTATGCTTACCTTCAAAATAAAGGTTTTTCTGTAACGCTTGCTCGCACTGGAAAGGCTGCTTACGAGAAGTATAATGGCAACAAAACGCAATTTGACTTTTTGATTTTCGACGTAATGATGCCAGAAATGGATGGATTTACTTTGGCAAAAGAAATTAGAGAATTAGACAAACAAATTCCAATTCTTTTCTTGACAGCTAAAGCTTTAAAAGAAGATAAACTACAAGGGTTTGATATCGGTGCAGATGATTACATGACAAAACCATTCTCAATGGAAGAATTATTGGCTCGAATTCAAGCAATTTTACGCCGATCTGCTCCAGAATTGAAAGATGTAAATGAATCCATGTTTGTTGGGAAAATCAAATATGAACCAGAATTGAGTACACTTCACCTGGAAGATGGAACCAAAAAGTTGACAACGAAAGAAAATCAATTACTTCAACTTTTAGTGAAAAACAAAAACGAAATCTTAGATCGTCAAGCGACTTTACGTGCTGTTTGGGGTGATGACAATTATTTCAATGGCAGAAGCATGGATGTTTACATTGCTAAATTACGTAAGTTATTGAAAGAGGATGAGAGCATTGAAATCATGAATATTCATGGTGTCGGATTCAAACTAATTGTAAAAGCTTAATCTATTTAATGCAACGCATTTTCTTTTCCAACTTAATGTTAATGATGTTTCTCAATTTATTGATTAAACCATTAGCGCTGTTTGGAATCGATGCAACCGTTCAAAATAAGGTAGGTGCTGCTGAATATGGCTTGTATTTTTCCTTGCTTAATTTCTCGGTGATTCTCAATATGTTACTTGATTTAGGAATCAACAATTACACCGTTAAAAGTATTGCCCAAAACCCAGAAGAAGCGAAAACCTATTTTGGTAAAATCATTAGCTTTAGGCTACTATTATTCGGATTTTACCTCTTCTTCGCTTTAATTTTAGCCTTGTTTGTTGGCTATAATAGCTATCAATTGTATCTTCTTGGATTACTGGCTATCAATCAATTTCTAATCATGACAACTGCTTATTGTCGTAGTCATTTTTCTGGTTTTCACTTCTTTAAATATGATGCTTTGATGTCCGTTTTGGATCGAACCTTACTCATAATTTTTGGTGGAGCAGTACTTTTTATTCCGCAATTAGGTTTCAAAATTTCTATCGAGTTGTTTATTTGGGTTCAAATGCTTTGTTATGGAATAACCTTAGTAGTTGCATTAGTTTTACTCTTAAAACATATCGAAAGACCTTATTTTTATTGGAATATCCCCTTTAGTTATTCTATCGTAAGGAAAAGTATTCCGTATGCGCTTTTAGTGGTTTTAATGTTGCTTTACACGCGAATAGATGGTGTAATGCTTGAACGTGTTCATCCAAATGGAGCTTATGAATCTGGGATTTATGCACAAGGATTTAGATTGTTAGATGCACTTTTTATGTTTGGGATGATATTCGTAAGTTTATTATTTCCATTGTTTTCTAAACAACTTAAAGAATCAAGAGAATCAATAATTGAATTGTTAAGCAACGCAGGAAATTTATTGATGGGAGGATCGATTCTTATTGTTTTTGTTGCAATAACCAATGGTTACTTCCTTCTCAATTTAGTATATGATCATGCAACAGAGGCTGTTCCTGCATTTCAATGGTTGATGCTAAGCTTTCTTTCCATTTGTTTGAATTTTATTTTTGGAACATTATTAACCGCAAATGGAAACTTACGATTTCTCAACATAAGTTCATTTTTCGGAATAATTATTAACGTAATTATCAATTATTATTTGATTCCAATTTACGGGGCACCCGGTGCAGCTTTTACAGCGTTTGCCACTCAATCATTTATTTCCCTTTTACAATTCGTTTATTGCATGCGTTTGTTTGAAATAAAAATCAATTGGATACTCGTTTTACGTTATTTAGTTTTGATTTGCTCTTTAGTTTTAATTCGCTATTTATTCAAGTTAAATGATTACGTTTTGTTGATTCAAATTTCAACTGGAACGGTTTTATTATTTTTACTTTCTTTTATTCAAATCAATAACTTGAAATCACTCCTAATAAAAAACGATTCAATCAAATAAATTCCTGATTTTTAAGTTTTACTTGTTATCGCTCATAAAAACATTAACTTCGCGAGGCAAAAAATTATATGGAAAAACAGGACTTAAACTTAGAAAAAGAACGCAATAATTTAGTTCAATTTATTTGGCAAGAGCGCAAACCAATTATCATCATTACTTCAATTACATTTGTTGTTGCTGTTATTGTTTCTTTGTTGATTACACCGCTATTTCTTTCAACTGCAATCGTTTTCCCTGCTGCTTCTAGTAATGTTTCTTTCTCAGAACAACGAAACGTTAAAGCAGCCGCAATGGATTTTGGTGAAGAGGAACAAGCAGAACAATTGGTACAAATTCTTCAATCATCTCGTATTCGAGACAAAATTGTCAATAAATATAAATTGTTGGAACATTATGAAATTTCAAATGATGATGTAAACAAAAACTATAAACTTAATAAAGCTTATAACGGTTATTTCTCATTTACACGAACGCGTTTTGGCTCTATCCAAATTGATGTTTTGGATAAAGACCCGAAATTGGCAGCTAAAATGGCAAATGAAATCGTTGATTTAATTGATACTGTAAAAAACGAAATGATTCGTGAAAGAACATTGCCAGCATTTGAAGTAAACAAAAGAAAAATGTCGCAATTAGTTCACCAAAAAGATTCGATACTTTTTCGATTAGACAGTCTTGGAAATTTAGGTGTTGTTTCAAACGATATTCGTTCAAACTTATTCCAAGCACTTGTGGATGCAAACAATCCAACAGAAAAAGCTGAGTTAAAAGACAGAATTGCAATCAATACAAAATTAGGATCTCTTTACGATGCCCTTGAGCACACTCGAAATGAGTTAATTATTAAAATTGAAGAATTCCGTGTTTCTTACGAGCAAGCAGAATCAGACGCTAATGCAGCTTTCAATCACAAGTTTGTCGTTGAAAAAGCGGTTGTTGCAGACCGAAAAGAAAAACCAAAACGTATGATTATTGTTCTTGTGGCAACAATAGGAGGATTCATATTTTCGGTATTCTTCCTTTTAATCAGACAAAGAATTCAAGAACTTAAATTGAAAGCGTAGTGCGTTCGATTGCAAGTGCAGCCATTCCTTATTTCTTAGCCTCTGCGTTAGCAGCTTTATTTGGCGTTTTAATCTGGCAAGATACTGCTTTGTTAACGCTTTTCCCTTTAGGTTTACTTTTGGTATATTTTGCAATTTATCAAACCGAAAAAGTATTTATTTCACTTGCTTTTCTGACGCCACTTTCCGTAAATATTGAAGAATTTACCCAAAGTTTTGGCTTGTTTATTCCAACAGAACCTTTACTGTTTGGATTGATGTTGTTATTGGTCGCAGCAGAAATCAAAACTCCCTTTTTAAATAAGGAAATTTGGAAAAGCCCCATCATACATGCTGTTTTATTTTATTTAGTAGTAGTAACAATCACCGCCATTACAAGTAGTCATCCGATGGTTTCTTTCAAGTTCCTTCTTGCAAGATTGTGGTTTATTATTCCAGTTTTAATTTTCGGAACTCATTTTTTTCAGAAAGAAAAAAGTAGAATGCAATTTTTGTGGTTGTTTGTAATTGCTACTTGTATTGCTATTTTGTACACGCTTGCTCACCATAGTATGTATGGATTTGGCGAAAAAGAAGGACATTGGGTAATGTGGCCACTTTTTAAAGACCATACGATTTACGGTGCAATTGTAGCGCTTATTTTACCGATTGTAGTTGCACTTTATTTTTCGGAAAAGCATAGCCCATTGACGCAAGCAATTTTAATCACTTTAATTACTATTGTTCTTATTGGTTTATATTACTCTTATACAAGAGCTGCTTGGTTGAGTATCATTTGTGCTGCGATGGTTTGCCTGGTCGTTTACTACCGAATCAATTTTAAAATATTGGCTGGAATTGGTGTTATTGCATTGATTGTTGTCTTTTTCAAATGGGATCAAATTCAAATGGAGTTAGGTAGAAATAAATACGAACACACCACCGAATCCTTTGATGAACGCTTACAAAGTGCTACTAATGTCACAACTGACGCTTCTAACTTAGAACGTATAAATCGTTGGAGTTGTGCAATTGCCATGTTTGAACAGCGACCAATTTTTGGTTACGGACCAGGAACCTACGCTTTTGAATATGCACCTTTTCAAGAGCCAGAAAACCTTACGATTATTTCAACCAATTTTGGTGATATGGGAAATGCACATAGTGAATATTTAGCAGCACTTTCTGAAATGGGCGTAATGGGATTGGTTAGTTTCATTGGGATTGTAGTCGCAATATTCTTTTCCATGATTACGCTTTACAACAAATTGCCACTTTCTGAAACTAAAAATCGCGTTCTAGTAATGGGAATGATAGCGGCAACAACAACTTATTTTGTACATGCCTTTTTAAATAATTTCCTCGATACCGATAAAGCTGCTGTTCCAATTTGGGCAATGTGTGCAATGGTGATTGTGATGGGAATGCAAAATAAGAAGGTGGCAAATTAAAGTTGATTTTTTGCAAACTGAATACTTTATTTGCTACTTTCAAGGACATTTTTATTTTGTTTCACTTTTGAGACGTTCTATTTCCGCTTCTAACATTTTTATGTATTTGTCTTTGTAAACATCTGTATAGTTGTTCGTTTGCTCTTTTACTTCAACGCCATTCACAACTTGATTATTACTAACGTTAAAAATTTGTGACGCATCAAAATTAAGTATTTGCGACACGGAAATTTCTAAAATGTCCGCGATACGGTACAGTTTTGTTAACGTAATTTCAACTTCTCCACGTTCTAATTTACTATAACCGGAAAGGCTCATTTCAAGCTTATCGGCTAATTCATCGCGTGTTAAATTTTTTAATTCACGAAATTTTTTGATGTTTTCGATAACTTCTTTCATAACTATATTTTCCTCAAAAGTAGCAAAATAATTTTAATTAGGGTTTATTGTCCTAAATAAAAGCGATATAAAAGGAGTGTTGGAGGTAAATTTGTGGGAAATTATATTTATGAATAAAAGGCTTTATATAATTACAGGTGCACCCAATGTTCGAAAATCATCAGTGATTCGAGTATTGACTGGAATACGCGACACCAAATCCTTTCAAATTCAATTTCAAGAAGGTGTAAGAAAAACGCATATAATGGCGACATCACCAAACGAATTGGATTCTATGGGGTTTGATAACGGTATGTCTCCTCAGCTACTCGTTGAATATCTGAAAAACTTAAATGAAGATATAACCGCAGCTATTATACCAATTCGTTCAGTAAATCCAAAATTCAACTTGCCAGTTGCTTCAGTATACATCCTCGAACTGGAAAAAGCAGGGTTCGTAATCGCTGAGGTCGCTATGTTTAATGAAGCTATTACGTTGCCAAACGGTGTAAATGGAACCTTAATCAACAATACACATAACACCCCATCCAATCAAACTGCTTCTGAAGTAAGGAAGTTGTGGGGGATTATCTAAAAATTTAAATAAATATTATGAAAAAATTTGCTTTTTTATTATTTTTTATTGTTGGACTGAAAAATGTTGAATTTGCACAGCCAATAATTTCTTCGTTTTCCCCATCATCTGGTCAAGTAGGGACAACCGTTATTATAAACGGGACTAATTTCAATCCGACATTAGCTAATAATATTGTTTTCTTTGGGGCAACAAAAGCAACAGTGACTTCTGGAAGTACAACATCTCTCACGGTTTCTGTACCGATAGGGGCAAGCTATCAACCTATTTCTGTCACCAATTTGGCAAATAGATTAACAGCGTATAGCTCTCAGAGTTTTAATGTGACCTTTCCTTGTGGAGGTGCAGTCAGTCTTTCCCCCACTCAAATCATAGCTTCTATTTCCGATGCTGGAAATTATTTCGGGATAGTTACAGGTGATATAGATGGAGATGGAAAAGTCGACATTGCTTTAATTGGGGGGGGTACAGTTTCGCTCTACAGGAATTCAAGTAGCAGTGGTACAATATCGTTTGCTTCACCAGTCTCATTTGGTGGCGGAATAACTAATGGAGGCGCATCAATTGGTGATTTTGATGGTGATGGTAAATTAGACCTAGCTGTGATATTTAATGTAAGTGGCACAGTTTTACCTGATCCTGGCCCTAATACGATATTAGTGTTTAGAAATACCAGCACCATTGGAACAATTGCGTTTGACACACCTATATATTTAATTACTGGAACAGCTCCAATGAAAGTCTCAACTGGTGATTATAATAAAGATGGAAAGCCAGACTTAGCAGTAACAAATAATGGAGCAAACACTATCTCAATTTTTAAAAACACTAGCGGTTCTGGATTAATTTCTTTTGCTCAAAAACTAGATTTTACAACTGGTTCACAACCTCATGGATTAGAATCAGGAGATATAGATGGTGACAGCAAACCAGATCTTGCTGTAAGCTACTCTAATACCAGTAATGTATCTGTTTATAAAAATATTTCCACAACTAACATAATTAGTTTTGCTCCTTCTGTTAATTTCAACACAGCTTCTGGTTCAAGGGAAGTTTTAATGGGTGATTTGGATGGTGATAGTAAGTTAGATCTTTCTGTATTATGCTACTCAGAGACATTATCTGTATTAAGAAATACAAGCACATCCGGAATAATTTCTTTTGCTACAAATGTAGATATTCCTTCTTCAACATTTGATCAAAATGGAGCCATTGGTGATTTGGATGGAGATGGAAAACTTGACATTGTATCTGTTTTACCTGTTGTAAATAATAGTATTTCTGTATTAAGAAATACAAGTTCTACAGGTTCTATTTCCTTTGCTCCAAGAGTGTTATATGCAAGTTGGTTTTATGATGACGATCCTATGGACATTGCGATGAATGATTTTGATGGTGACGGAAAAGCAGATTTTGGAATTGCTAATAAATGTATGTCTCAGAATGGAACTAATGCTTCATTAATTGTTAAGAGAAATAAGCAATTTTGTCCCGCTACAACTATTACGTCATTCTCCCCAATGTCAGGTCCTATAGGGACTTCTGTCACAATAATAGGAACTAATTTTGATTCAACGCCTTCAAACAATATTATTTTCTTCGGTGCAACAAAAGCAATAGTGACTTCTGGAAGCACAACATCTCTCAATGTTTCTGTCCCGATAGGCGCGAGCCATCAACCTATTTCTGTTACCAATTTGTCAACAGGTTTAACAGCCTTTAGTTCTAAGCCATTTAATGTAACCTATCCATGTGGAGGAGTAATTAATCAATCATCACTAACACCAAAAGTTGATTTTGCAACTGGAACAACACCTTTTTCAGTTGCAACGGGTGATTTAGATAACGACGGAAAACCAGATATAGCTGTTGTGAATGTTGGGGCTGCAACTGTTTCGGTTTACAGAAATATCGGAGTTGGTGGAACAATTTCTTATGCTCCAAAAGTTGATTTTATTACAGGTTCTCAACCATATAGCGTTTCATTAGCTGACTATAATGGAGATGGAAAGCTAGACTTGGCTGTTGCAAATTATAATTCTGCAACTGTTTCCATTTTTATGAACACTTGTACTAATGGAACAATTAGTTTTTCTCCTAAAGTTGATTTTACGACAAATAGTGGTCCAAGTAATATTATATCGAATGATTTTGATGGAGATGGTAAGACGGATATTGCTACAGCCAATGGTGCTTCTACTTCAATATCGATATTAAGAAATAATGGTGCGTTGGGAATAATTTCTTTCGCACCAAAAGTTGATTTTACAACTGGAACTGTACCGTATGTTCTATCATCAGGTGATATTGATGGAGATGGTAAGGTAGATATTGCCGTTGCAAACCATAATTCTAACTCTGTATCAATATATAGGAACACTTGCGTTTCTGGAACAATTTCTTTCGCGCCAAAAGTTGATTTTACTACCAGTACACAACCACGTGGTATAACAATAGGTGACATTGATCAAGATGGGAAACTTGATGTTGCGATAACAAACTATGGTTCCAACTCTCTAAGCATATTAAGAAATCTAAGTAATATAGGAACGATTTCTTTCGCTCCAAAAGTTGATATAGCTACAGGAACACAACCATACAGTGTTTCAATTGCAGATATAGATGGTGATAACAAAATAGATGCTACAGTTGTAAATTTTGGAGGAAACAGTATTTCTGTGTTAAAAAATACTAGCATCTCAGGTTCTGTTAATTTTGCACCGAAAGTTGATTATTCAACAGGTACGCAACCTAGAGGATGTGCAATTACAGATTTTGATGGTGACGGAAAACTTGATATTTCTATTGTAAATGCAAATTCCAACACTATATCTTTTTTCAGAAATTTAGTTTCAGGAGTAATTCCAAATGTAACGGCAAATTCTTCATCAGCAAATTCAATTTGCGCAGGATCTAGCATAACACTAACGGGCGGTGGAGCTAATACCTACGTTTGGACCGGAGGAGTGACTGATGGAACGAGTTTTATTCCACCAATAGGAACATCTACATACACTGTAACAGGAACTGTTAGCTCTTCAGGATGCAGCAATACTGCTAATATTTCCATTACAAGTGGCCCTGCTGTAACTATCAATTCATCTGCGACATCACTTTGTACAGGTGAAAGTATTACATTGACTGTCACAGGAGGGGCAGATTCATATTCATGGAATAATGGAGTCGTTGAAGGAGTTAGCTTCATTCCTCCGTTAGGAATTACTACTTATTCAGTTTCTGGAACTAACACCATAACTGGTTGTCAAAACACTGACAGCATAGAAATTACAGTCAACCCTTTGCCAAATATTAATGCTGGAAATAATCAAACAATCTGTCAAGGAGATAATACAACATTGAATGCAACAGGCGCAACATCCTATTCATGGAATAACAACGTAACAAATAACGTATCATTTACTCCAACTACAACGAATAACTATGTTGTAACAGGAACAGACGCAAATGGCTGTCAAGATTCAGATACGGTTCAGGTAACTGTAAACCCATCAACCACCTCTCAACTCACACAAACAGCAGTTGGTTCTTACACGCTAAATGGTCAAACCTATACGCAATCAGGAACGTATACGCAAGTTCTTCAAAACTCGATTGGTTGTGACAGTACAATTACATTGAATTTGACAATCAACACAAGTGGACTTAGTGAAATAAACAATAATGAAATTTCAATTTATCCGAATCCAGCCACTAATCATATTAATATTAGCTACAACGGAAATATAGAGAAATTAGAAATTATTGACGCAAAAGGAGCTGTGGTGTTTGTTTCAAAAGAAAACAAAAAAGAATATTCTTTACCAACTCATTTGCAGTCAGGATATTATATGGTTGTCATTTATGATCATAACTCTGAATTTAGAAAAGAGCTATTAATTAATAAATAGTATTTAAAAGAAAGTCGCTAATGGAAAATGAGATTTTAATACTTCGTCAAAATAAAAACCATTATAAAGAAACGATATATATTCAAGACGTTCGATCAATTGGACATTTTTTGAATGGTATTGAATTACTCTATAAATCATGGCTTTTTAATTCCAAAGAATCTACTGAATTTGAAAACCAAAGTCTATCTGAAAAAAAGAAACTCTATAATAAAGAATATCGAATTTCTGTAACAAGAATTAATAAAAATTCACCTTTAGAAGTAGAATTAGTTATAAAAAATTTAGGGTTGTTTATCGAGTTGATTGATTTGTTTTATACTGAAAATCAACAAGAAGAGTATTTAAAATCAGAAATAGGTAGATTATGTAATTTAAATTTTAATGACGAAATAAACGAAAAACTATTTCAGCAAATTCTTAAATATTACAATGCAAGTAAAATAATAATCAAAACGTTAAAACTAATAATTGAAATAAAAAATAAATAGATATGAAAAACGTAATTTTATCAATTAGCTTTATAATAAGTGCACAACTAAATGCCCAGATAGGAGTTGAATGGGTTAGAAATTACGGTGGTCCTTCGACAGATAGATTATTGAACGCAGATTTTAATTCTACAACAAATATTATAATGACTCTTGGTGATACAGGGTCTAGTTCTGGTGATGTACATGGTAATACCGCTGGAAGTACAGCTATTTGGATAACAAAAATGATTCCTAATGGAGATACTATATGGACAAGATGTTATAACAATAGTTTATTGATTAATCCTTTTGGAAAAATAAAAGCAACAAACGACCTTGGATTTATCGTCTTTGGAGGTTTGAACACGATAAAATTCGATGGAAATGGTAATCAACAATGGAATCTAAATGCAGGATGTGCAGATTTGATCGAAAATTCAGATGGAAGTTTTTATTTGTTAGGTAATTCCGAAATATTTAAAGTGTCTAGCAATGGAATTTTCCAACCATCAATTCCAATTAATACTAATCTTAATGGGCCAGTAAAGTTTATAAGAACTAATGATAATGGGTTTTTAGTTGGTTCTCAAGAAAATGGTCAAGATGGGATTAAATTCATAAAATTAGTTAAATTATCATCAACAGGTGTTGTTCAATGGAACAGAACATACGGAGAAAGCTCTTTGTCTTACCAAGATTATGGAAGTTATTTATCAGAAATAAAACAGTTAGCTAACGGTGAATATATTATTTCAGCTACTACTGGAGTAGTTATTCCAGGCACTGATGTAATTGGCAACCATGGACAAAAAGATGTTTGGGTTTTTAAAATAGATGTTTTAGGGAATTTCGTTTGGAATAAATGCTTTGGTTCTAGTCAAGAAGAAACCCTTAGAGGTCTAGATGTTAATTCGAATAATGAAGTTGTTTTTACAGCTACTTATAACTCCAGCGTACCAAATGGAGATTTTCTTACAAATAGGGTTTTAAATGAAAAAAATCCTAACTATGTAACAGGTGGCACATGGTTAGTTAAATTATCTTCTGATGGCAGTTTGTTTTGGCAAGGAACGTACGGTTATGGATCATCTAATTCTCCTTATGCCCTAAAATTTATTGATAATAACATATTTATTTTTGGTACAAGTAGTAGTAGTCAAGGTAATAATGATGAAAATAATGGTTCAAGTGACAGTTGGATTATTAAATTTAAACCATGTAGTTCAATAACAGCACCTACTATTAGCTTGTCACCAAATATTGTAAATTGTAGTGGTTATACATCTCAATTGGAGACAATTAATACATTAAATACAACATATCAATGGTATAAGCAAAACAATACATCCGGAATTTTAGCTAATATTCAAAATCAAACAAATTATTTTCTTAACAATACGTCAGAAATTGTTTTTAATGGACTTGCTAATTATGTTGTTTTGACCGCAGTTGATCATTGCCCTGCTATTTCATTACCATTTGCTTTTGAACCAACATATATAGCTCCTCCATTAAATCAAAACATCTGTTTAGTAAGTGTAAATCCTTCAACAGGTAAAAATAAAGTGGTTTGGGAAAAAGAACAAACTCAAGTAATTGAACAATATAAAATCTATCGTGAGAATACTCAATCAGGTTCATTTGATTTAATTGGAACAACTAATTACTCAGACAGTTCGGTTTTTGAAGATGCATTGTCAAATACTAGTCAACAAGCATATCGCTATCAGATTAAATATATTGACACATGCGGAAATGAAAGTTCAGTTGGAGACACGCATAAAACCCTACATTTAACAATAAATCAAGGTGTTGGTAGTACTTGGAATTTAATTTGGACCGCTTATGAGGGAGTTTCTTTTCCAAGTTACAATATTTACAGAGGAACAAACAGCTCGAACATGACATTAATAAATACAGTAGCTAGCAATATTACCTCATATACGGATAATAATGCACCAACAGGTTTTGTTTATTATCAAATAGAAATTTTAGGTCCTAATTGCACACCCACAAAATCACCTTACAATAACTCAAAATCGAATATTTCTACAAACGACCCAAGTTATTTGGGTATAAACGAAAATTTAAATAATCAAATTTCAATCGCTCCAAATCCAACAACTAATTTGACAACACTTACTGTGTCGCAAGAATTTATCGGAAAATCATTTTCAATCACAGATTTTGCCGGCAGAGTTGTTCTTCAAGGTGAGATTCTATCGTTGAACCAAACTATTGATTTGCAAAAAGTGGCAAGAGGTAGTTATTTTTTAACCGTGGAGAACACAAATCTTCCGGGATTCAAAATCATAAAAGAGTAATTAAGTTTTCAAAAAAACCAACTCCCTCCAATAATATGGTGGGAGTTTTTTGTTTCAAGCATTCAAGTTTCTAAAACCCATCCCAATTCGGCAACTTCTTTGTTTAAGAAAGCTTCCAGTTTTTTTGGTAATTCGAGTAAGTACTAGGTTATCCAATTATGTGGTTGGTATCCCCACTTTTTTTACTTTCTTAATTGAATTTTGATCTGCAAATTCGTCAGTCGCTAACTGACTAATTGAATTGAATGAATTTCAAACAGCAGCGGTTTTCATTCCACTTTCTTTACCAACTTCGCTACCCCATACAACGGCAGATTAGTCATCCAGCTTTCTTGGCTATAATTGGAACGAGAAAAGTTGTTCAATCAATCTATTTCTTAATTCATTTTTTTAGTATTTTTAATTAAATTAAAGTTCTTCGAAAGTTTGAGGATATGACAGGTACATTTTCCATTGAAGAAATATGTATTCAAAATAACAGTTGAACCTCTCCCAGTTCTTTACCTATTTGTTGTACACCGGATAAAATTCTTCGTATTTGGGCGGTAGAAGGTTTTTTAATTCCTTTGATATATTGAGCTAACAAACTCTGATTCATACCAATTCTTTCCGATAAAGCCTTAGCGTTGATTACTGTGTAAAATTCAAAAAAACTTTCAAGATCATATGTAAATTTGAGTTCGTTTACTTGATAGGTAAAACCATATTCTTCAAATGTTAGATTAATAGCCTCAACTAAATGCGTTAATAAAAGATCGAATGTATCTGCCTCAGATGCAATAAATTTATTTTTTGAAACAATGGTTGCGCTGTAACCAACATTCTCTTTCAGTATCGTAACATGTAATTTTGGTTTCTTCATCGCTTTGTTGTTTTAATGTTTGCTTGTTTCAAAATTGACGTCAACAGTCCTTTCTTAACCTCTTTTCCAGCATGATATGGAACTGTTAATTGTTCTCCTTTTGCTGGGTGTTTCATTATTACATGACTGCCCTTTTGTCTTATTTCAATCCAACCATCCTTTTTTAGAAGACGGAAAAGCTCACTGTATTTCATTCAAAGGTAATAAATTTATTACTAATTATTTTTATTTTTCTTAGAAAGAAGTCTCAAATTTTGATAAATCAGAGACTCCTTAGAATTAAATATACGAAAAAGTAATCAATATAATGATATAATTTTAATCAAAATACTGATTTCGACAGGCTCAATCAGTACGACAAGGAGTACAGCGCCTAATTCGTTTTTTAATGTCCCGGGATTATAGAATTCAATATTTTTTTCCTTTTTTAAAGTCTTAATTGAAAATTCATGCAAATTATTACATGTAAACTCGATTGATGCTTTCCTAAATTCACCCACTCCACCCCGCCCCATATAACGGAAGATGGGGAAAGGGTGATGCAGAAATCGGAAAGGGAAGTTCGGTAGCAGTGAATGTCAGAGTATTTATGAGCAAAAGTTTTAAGTGATTTCGACTGGAGATTTTCACTCGCTTTTACCTCAAGCGGAATAATAGTATTTTGGTTTTCTAAAAATAAATACACTTTTTCGTACGACTTTATGTATTAAAACACATTTTTTCGTACGACTTTTTGTGTTAAATCACATTTTTTTGTAGGACTTTTAAAAATGAATCGTTTTGAATTCCAAAATGTATCAACACCCACCAAAAATTACCCCTGTCCTATTCAGTAACTTTTTTGTTTAAAAAAACTTCTAGTTTTTCCTTTTTTGGTAATTCGAGTAAGTACATCGAAATCTAAAGAAACTTTGATTTTAGAAACACTCATTTTTATTCCTTAAATAATTTCTCGATTTCATTTAGATTGTTCGGAATAAATAATTTTTCAAACTCCTCCAGTCTGTTCAGAATGAATGCAATTCGCAATAAGGACTCTAATGAAATTTGTCCGCTTTTTTCAAAACGTTTATAACTTCCTAATGACACATTAGAGCGTTCTGCTAATTCTTGTTGCGAATATTTTTTCTGCTTGCGCAAAAATTTAATTCTTTGAGCCAGTAGATGGCGCATCTCATAAGGATTTTTTTCAACAGAAAACGAAAGCATATTAGATAATATATTAGCCAAAAATAGCAATTTTATCTTATTTTAGCTAATATATTGAACTTTATTTTATCGCCCAATCCATAATGAAGGATTCAAGCTTTTTGTCAAACCACTTGCTACAGAATGCACTTCAAAGTGACAGATGGAAATATTACCATCAGCTGCTTGCAACACTCCAATTGATTGTTTAGATGATACTTGTGAACCCGCTTTTACATACGTTTCTTGTAAGTTACTGTAAACTGTACGGTAAGAACCATGTTTGATGATAACTACTTTTCCTGCGCCTGTGATGCTAAAAACACTTGTTACTTCGCCTTCAAAAACAGCTCTAACAGTTGAACCTTTTGAACAGGTAATATCGATACCATTGTTATTTGTAGTTACACCTTTCAGCGTTGGATGCGCATTTACACCATAACGTTCTGTGATGCTTCCATTTCCAACAGGCCAAGCCAAGCGACCTCTATTGCCTTCAAAACTTCTACCGATCGCAGATCCTTCTGGTGATTCTTTATAAACGTATTCTGGTTTCTTTTCTGGAACATCAGCTATAATTGGAGTGGGTTCTCTTTCTACCGTAGTGTTAGTTTTTGGTTTATCTCCAGACTTTTTAGCCTCGTTTGCTTTGCGTTTCTTTTCTTCAGTGGCCTTACGTTTTTTATCTTCTTCTTTTCGTTGACGTTCTGTTTCAGCAGCAATTTCATTTTTGATTGCTGAATCAATTTTACGTTTTAATTCTTGTTTCTTTCGCTCGTCAGCTTGTAATTGATCGTAAAGTTTTTGTTCTTCTTTTTTGAATTTTCCATAAGAAATTTCCTTGGTGACTTTATCTTTTTCTATTTGTGTACGTTCTTTCTTTTTTTCCTCCATCGCCAATACTTTGGTATCTTTTTCTTGGCTGATGCTTTTAATTTCTTTGTCAATTAATTGTTGATGTTGTTTGATTAAAGCGCGTTGTTTTAATTGTATTGCTGCTGCTTTTTTCAAATAGCTATTGCGTTTTATTGCCTCATTATAATTATTCGCTGAAAGAATAAACATAATTTTTCCATAATTATTTCGGCGTTTGTAAGCGTATATAATCATTGATTTATACTGTCGCTTTAAGTCTTCAAGTCGTTTGTTCAAGCGATTGATTTCATGTTTTTTCTCAATCATTTTGATTTCAGCTACACGCACTTGATTATCAAAAATGCGAACCAAAGCTTCACGACTTTTAATTTGGTTGTCAATCAAACGCAACTCGTTCAAAGAAGCTTCTGTATTAGATTTAACTTTGTTAAGCAAACTTTTGGTGTTCGCAATTTTCTTCTCTAATTTTTGTTGTTCGCGCTTTAATTGCGTACTCGTTCCTTGTGCAAAAACAAGTGTTGAACAACAAAAAAACAGTAAAAAACTAATTACACTTTTCATATTTTTCTGGAATAATAATTAATAATTCTTGAGGCTCATCTACCTCCACTTTCTCGTATTCAAGCTTGATGAGCATTACGTTACGCGGGGTTATGATTTTAATTACAACTTCATACGGTACATTTATATTTTTAACCAAATTTCGAGAGTTGTAATCCACCACTATTTCTGTCGAATCACTTGGACTCGTTATTGTTGTTTTACTCAGCTCTTTTGCGTCTTTTGTCAATATATAATTAATCACAATATCTTCCTTAGGTTTGCGATCTAATCGTTTTCTTTCGCGTTTTTTATGAGAAGAAACACTGTAATTAAAAGGGTCGTGAACGATAAAATACTTTTGGTCAACGTTGTAATCTAAAGGTCTGCCTAAAAATAATTCTTCAATATTTTGGTAGGTAAAGTCAATTCCAAATTTTTCTTTGATGTATGAAAGTGTTTCGCGCTCAAAACATTTATCACGTTTGTTTACTACAATAATAGAATCTGTTGTAATCATCGCCGTCACAATTGGAATTTTTGCGTAGGTGATTATAGCGTTTACTGCACTATCCGTTACAATCTTTAATGAAGTTTTAAAAGAAATATTCGTCGTCGTATCTTTGAAATCAACGCTTAATTTGGAGTAAAAAGTTTTAGGTTTCACTAAAGCTAAACTGTCTAAAACAGCTACTAATTCTTTTTCTTTTCGTTTATGTAATTTTTCAGCTACAACTATTTCTTCTGTCATTTTTCGAGCACACGAAAACAACATACTTGTAAGAAGAAGTAGTGAAAGGAAACTAAAATTTCGGTTCATAATAGGTTTTAGTTTGAATTTTTTTATCCAAAGATTGATTGCTTGAACCTGCTGTTTTAGCTTTGTTCCAATATTCAACTGCTTTGTCTTTATCTTTCAAAAAGAAGTAACAATCTCCTAATTGATCGAGAATAATTTTATCGTTGGTCATCATTTTGTTTGATTCCATATAAATAGCTAAGGCCTCTGAATAATTAGATTGGCGGAATAATAAATATGCTTTTGTGGTTAAAAACCAAGTGTCATTTGGCTTTTCAGTCAATACCTCAGTAATCAAAGATTCTGCTTTTTCCATTTCAATATTTTGTAATAAAAGTCGGTAAGCATAATTGTTTTTAAGAAATAAACTTTTCGGCTGTTTTTCAAGCGCTTTTTTGTAATACGATTTTCCTTCTTCAATTTTTCCCATCGCAAAATTTGCTTCCCCTAACTGTCCAAGCACTTCCGCTTCCAAAGTTGGGTCGCTCAAAATCAAGTTTAAAGCCTCCTTCAAACGTTCTTCTGCAAGATTATAATTTCTAATTTGAATCTGCGCAATTCCAGAGGTGAAGTAGGGTAGAGGTTGCAAAGGATAAAGCGTTAAACATTTTTCACTATCAGTTAATAAAATATCCCAAAGTTTGTTTTGATACTCTAAAAGTAAAATCTGATTCCAAATTTCATAGAGGTTCGGGTCGCTTTCAACTGCATTTTTATACGATTGAATTGCTGTTGCTAGTTGATCATTTTTAAAGTAATAATCGCCTCGAATGGAATGTGATTTCGCACTTTTCGGATACTTCAATACCATATAATCTACCAATTCTTTTAAGTCTGGATCTTTCGGGAAATTTTGAAGCAAAGAAATTAAAATCGTCATTCTTTGATCTAAATTCGGTCCATCCGATTTGATTGCTGTTTTTAGATTCGCTAAACCTTTTGCCGCTTCTCCAGTTTGCATTTGCATTTCTCCCAGCATCATCAAAGCCAAACCATTAGTAGGATCAACAGTTACTAAAGCATCTAAAAATCGCATTCCTTCTGCATACTTTTTCTGTTGCATATAAACATCAACCAAATTAGCAATGATATTTGCATCATCCGGATATTTTTGATGTGCGTCTAATAAGGTTTGTAAAGCATTTTTATCATCTTTAGAAATGGAGTACAATCTGAACTTCTGAACAGCAATTTCTGGGCTTGCTCCAGTAAATTTCTCCATCGTATTCAGTGCTTCTATTGCTTTAGAAACTTTGTTCGCTTTCGCCCAATTTTCAGCTGCACCCAAGTAAAATTCACTATTCTGAACTTGTTTTTTTGATAGTTTTTCAAAAGCCAAAGCTGCCGCTTCGTATTGCTTCAATTCTTCATACATAAATGCAAGCTCCGACTGATAATGGATGTTGTCAGGATCTAATTCAACAGCTTTTTTTGTGTGAACAGAAGCATTTGCAACATCGTCTTTCATCAAGTACAATTGTGCTAAACCAAATTGAACGCCATCGTCTTTCGGGTCTTGAACTGCACAAAATTTGAATTGATCAATTGCAGCGTCTAAATCTCCATTAATTTTCAAGCGTACACCTTCGTGAAATGCTTTGATATATTCAGCTGAGTGAACACTTTGTGAAGTCTCTTTTGAAGATTTACAAGCAGTTAAAGCCAAAAGACCAACGATGAAAATAATTTTTTTATGCATTTAATGTGCTAAAGTCACCAATACTCAAATCTTGAACTGAACTTTTGTAAACAACTTTCGAACCAATCATCGAATTTGAAATCACAACATTTTCTATATGGCTATCTAATTGAATATTTGTGTTTTTTATCACACTTGATACTACGTGAGTTCCTTTACCAATAGATACGTGCGGACCAACAACAGAATTTTCAATCACTGTATCTTCACCAATATAACAAGGTTGAATAATTGTGCTGTTTACAATTTTTGCAGAAGGATGAACCATTTCTATACCTTTTGCTAAATCGTATTCTAAAACACGTTGATTGGTATAAACGGTAACTTCTTTGTTTCCACAATCCAACCATTCGCTAACTTCTCCCGGTTTGAAAACATATCCCGATTCTGTCATTCTTCTCAACGCATCTGGCAATTGATATTCACCACTCTTGATGACTGCATTATCTATTAAATATTGCAATTCTCTGTGTAAACGAGCACCATCTTTGAAATAATAGATTCCAATCATTGCTAAATCGGAAACAAATTCTTTTGGTTTTTCAACGAAGTCGATGATTTCGCCTTTATCATTCATTTTGATTACCCCAAAAGCACTTGGATCTTCAATTTGTTTTACCCACAAAATCCCTTCGTCTTCTTTCGAAATTTTAAAATCTGCTTTAAATAAAGTATCAGCAAATGCAACGACAACAGGTCCTTCTAGCATTTCTGCTGCACATAAAACAGCATGACCTGTACCAAGTGGTTGTTTTTGGTAATGAATAGAACCAACTGCACCTAAACTTGCTGCTACTTCTAATAATTCTTTTTCAACTTCTGCTCCAAAATCCCCTACTACAAAAGCTATTTTTTCAATTTTTTCAGCACAAACAGCTGCTATATCGTCCACTAAACGGTGAACAATTGGCTTTCCTCCAACTGGTACAAGCGGTTTCGGAACAGTTAAAGTATGTGGGCGCAATCTGCTTCCGCGTCCAGCCATAGGTATGATTACATTCATTTTTTTAAGTTAAGTTAGTTGTTTTTTTATTTTACTCCTGTGCTTCCGAAACCGCCTGCACCTCTTGTTGATTCATTCAGTGCTTCCACTTCCAACAACTGAACTTGTTCCACTTGGCAAAATACCAATTGTGCAACGCGTTCGCCGTCTTCAATTGTTACTGTTTCATTGGATAAATTGACTAATATCACACCAACTTCCCCACGGTAATCTGCATCAACAGTTCCTGGAGTATTTAAAACAGTGATCCCTTTTTTGAGCGCCATGCCACTTCTTGGTCGCACTTGACATTCCATACCGATTTCCATTTCGAGGAATAAACCGGTCTTAATCAAAGCTCTACCAAGTGGTTCGATGTTTATTGGGTCAGAAATATTTGCGCGAACATCCATTCCAGAAGCACCAATTGTTTCGTATTGAGGCAGCGAATGTTTGGACTTGTTAGTAATTTTTACGTGCATATCTATTAAAATAACAAACAAAATTACTAAAAACCATAGGGTCAAAACTACCTTAAGTAAGTATTAATCAACAGCAGAATGAATATAACGCTGAAAAAAAGGGGCTTTTTACACGAAAAAGGTAGGGATTGGAGGGAATTGATTAAATAATCAATCAACAACAACTTCAATAGCTACTTCATTCTTGCGATTGATAATATCCCAAGGTGCGTTGTAGCCCATGTACATATATGCTCCTTTTGTCTGAATCTTATTTTTCTTTAGAATAACTTCAAGTTGCTTTCTATGTTTTTCAATTTTTTCATCGGAAGAAAATCCACCATAAGTAATAACAGCCAATGTTTTTTCAGCAACTTCAACGATTTGAACATTCTTTGAATTTGGAGTAGGTAATTCCGATTTATCATACGATTTAGGCATCACAAAATACATCGAAGCGCTGTCTCCCATATTCATTACAACAGGCGCTGTCATTGCAATCTTCTCGTTTTTTTCATTTCCACCAAAAATATAACCTGCAATTGTTCTAAATCCATTACTTCCTTGATCGTCAAATGATTTATCAGCCAAGTTTGTTTTTGCAACCACCATTTTTGGATACAATCGCACTTCAACCTCATCATAAGTTTTGATGACTTTGTATTTAGGAGTTTCGATATTTTTAGAAGTAAATGACACAATTAGCAATCCAATTCCTGCAACAACAACAATTGCAAGAGAAATCCATAAGAATTTATTCATAAGATTTTATTTTTCAAACAGAAAGTTAAGTGTTTTTGTTCGGTTGCTAAAGTTTATTTAACAAAAAAAACAACTAAGAATTCACTTAGTGATGCTATCAATAGCTGAAACATTTTAGAAAATGACAATTTAGGAAATCAAAACAACTTTTTATTTTTAGGAAATCCAAGTTTTGCACGAGCAATGCTTATTCAATTGAATGCTATAGTTTTATGTTCTTTTACCTTTGGAGTATTTATTGAATTTCAGTATTAATTTGAAAATGAATGAAATTCCTAAAGAGGTTTTATTTGTCATTTGTAAAAATTATTTATGTTATTTTCGCACCCAAATTACTGAAGTAAATCAAACATAGTCTAGAATGAAAATAGAGTTAAATCGCATAGAGGAACCTTATGTTTTTCAGTTAAAAAATGAAACAGGTGCATTATGTACGTTTGATGCAAATGCAGCTCTTGGTGGCAAAAATAAAGGTTTAACACCTATGCAATTATTGGCTGGATCCCTAGCTGGATGTATGTCCATCGATATTGTTTTGATCTTGCAAAAACAGAAAATTAATCCAAAAGTCTATCAAATTGAAATTGAGGCCAAACGAAAAGAGGGAACTCCTTCGCCGTTCGAGTCAATTCATTTGATGTTTCATGTAGACGGAAGCGTACCGTTGGATAAATTGGAACGAGCAATTTTACTTTCTAAGGAAAAATATTGTTCCGTATCACTTTCGTTAAACCCAAGTATTGAAATCTCACACGAAATAAAAATTGTTTAATGAGAAAAGAGACCATAGCCATTCGAGGACAAATTGAACGCTCACAATATAACGAGCACGCAGTTCCTCTTTATTTAACGAGTAGTTACATATTTGAGGATGCTGAAGATATGCGCTCTCAATTTGCGGAAGAGAAACCAGGCGTAATTTATTCTCGTTACGCGAATCCGAATGTACAAGAGTTACTAGATAAGGTTGCTCTTTTGGAGGGTGCTGAGTCTGCTTGGGCAACGGCATCTGGAATGGCAGCTGTTTTTACAACTTTTGCTACTTTTCTTTCTGCAGGCGATGAAATTGTGTCTAGTCGTTCCGTTTTTGGTTCCACCCACCGTTTACTTGTTGATGTTTTTCCAAAGTGGAACATCAAAAATACGTATGTTGATTTCAACGATTATTTGGCTTACGAAGTAGCAATTACTGACAAAACAAAATTGGTTTACATTGAAACACCAAGTAATCCAGCACTTGATTTAATTGATATTGAACGTTTAGCTGCCATCTGTAAATCCAAAGGAGCATTATTGGTTGTCGATAATTGCTTTGCTACACCCATTTTACAGCAACCAATTAAATGGGGTGCAGACATTGTAATTCATTCAACTACAAAGTTTATGGATGGGCAGGGACGAACACTAGGTGGACTTATTGTTTCTTCAAATGCGCTAATTGAAAGAGTAAAAGCATTTGCTCGACATTCAGGACCTGCTCTGAGTCCTTTCAATGCATGGGTTATTTCAAAATCAATTGAAACATTGGATGTACGAATGGAACGCCATTGCAAGAACGCATTAGAAATCGCTCAGCGACTATCTAAACTAACAGGTATTTCATGGGTCAAGTATCCATTTTTGTCGTCCCATCCAGATTATGAAATTGCCAAAAAACAAATGTCTGCCGGTGGTGGATTGGTTTCTTTTGAACTTGAAGGAGGACTTGAATCGGGAAAACAATTCTTGAATAAGTTGAAGCTTTTTTCGCTGACAGCAAACCTTGGAGATACTAGAAGCATTGCAACGCACCCAGCATCTACAACACATTCAAAGTTAAGCCCTGAGCAACGACAAGAGGTCGGTATTAGTGATGGATTGATTCGACTTTCAATTGGATTAGAAAATATCGAGGATATTTGGGAGGATATTTTTCAAGCTTTATAGATGTATTAATTTTTACATAAAATTTTAAATTCAACTTAGCTTGTGAACTTTACCTAAACACTTCATTTTTTGATATTTAGTTTTTGGTTGATTAAATAGTAGGCATAATCTTTTAAGCGTATTTATTTTTATATATTTGTTAGAGTTATGCTATCCAAAAAATCTAAATATGCTATTAAGGCATTGGTATCACTTGCCAAACATTATAAAAAAGGGGCACCTCTAAAAATTTCTACAATTGCAGAAGAACAAAATATTCCAAAAAAATTTTTAGAAGCCATTTTAGTTGAACTTAGAAATAATGCTCTTGTTCACAGTAAGATGGGTGCGTCCGGTGGTTACACGCTTGCAAAACATCCGGAGGAAATTGTTTTAAGTCATGTGATTCGGATTTCTGGTGGACCAATTGCTATGTTACCTTGTGTAAGTCTCAATTTTTATGAAAGTTGCGAGGAATGTGTACATGAGGAGATTTGTGGATTGAGAGATGTTATTCTAGATGTAAGAGAGGCGACTATTAAGATTTTATCAAAAACATCGTTGGCTGATTTACTAAAGCGAGAAGAAATTTTGAAATCTAAATTAAATTCTTGATATCCTACTAATTAGATAGGGGATAATAATTTTATTGAAAAATTTCTTGTGTAATTAATTTTTGAGATATATCTTTGCCAAGTTTTTTATCGTTTTACTTTAAATGCATACTAAAACGATAGGAAATATATGATATAAAAATTGAACTATGGCGACGTTTAGAGAAGGAATTGAAAACATAAAAGCACTATCCAAAAAAGCGATTGTAGAAAGAGATGTAATAGAGCTTGGTGCTAAAATTCAAGCTTTTAAGGAAGGCAAAATTGCCGAAGATAAATTCAAGGCTTTGCGTTTGGCTCGTGGAGTTTACGGTCAGCGGCAGCAAGGCGTTCAAATGATTCGAATCAAACTTCCGTTTGGAAAAGTTACTCCAACCCAATTACGTCGAATTTGTGAGGTTTCTGAGGAATACAGCACAGGGAAGCTACATATAACAACGCGACAAGACATTCAAATTCATTATGTGAGTTTGGATCGTACTCCTCAATTGTGGGCTGATTTAGAAAAAGATGATATTACCCTAAGAGAAGCCTGTGGAAATACCGTTCGAAATGTTACGGCGAGTGCTATTGCCGGAATCGATAAAAACGAACCATTCGATGTTGCTCCTTATGCTGATTTGGTTTTCAGATACTTTTTACGCAAACCTTTTGGTCAAGAATTAGGTCGTAAAATTAAAATCGCTTTCAGTAGCAGTGACCTCGATGATGCTTACACATTTATTCACGACTTCGGATTTATTCCTAAATTAAAAGTGGTAAATGGTCAACAAATTAAAGGTTTCAAGGTGCTTGTTGGTGGTGGATTGGGAGCGCAACCATTCTTAGCCCACACAGCTTACGAATTTTTATCTGAGCAAGAAATTATTCCTTTCATTGAAGCTTCGATTCGAATCTTTGATCGATACGGAGAGCGTAATTCACGCAACAAGGCACGTATGAAATACCTCATCGGTAAAATTGGCTTGGAAGCATTTTTAGAGTTGGTTGAAAAAGAGTCGAAAGCTGTTCAATACAATGCGGAGGTTGATTTCGAATTATTTCATCAATTAATTGAAGAACCGGAATTGAATCAGAGTTATACGTCCGAGCAGATTTTATCCCAAAATACTGACACTGCTTTTCAAGAATGGTTCAAAACGAACGTGATCGAGCAAAAACAGCAAGGCTATTACGCGGTTTATGTAAAGGTTCAATTGGGTGATTTTTCAACCGAACAAGCACGTTTATTGGCAGATATCGTTGAGAAATTTGCTTCCGATGACCTTCGTTTTACAATTGACCAAAGCATATTGATGAAATTTGTAAAAGGAGAGGATTTAGTTCATTTATACGCAGCCCTATCAGGAATTGATTTGGGTGATTCAGGTTACAACAGTTTGGCTGATGTTACCGCTTGTCCGGGAACTGATACCTGTAATTTGGGAATTTCGAACAGTACCACTGTTGCCAAAGTAATTGAAGACTTGATTCGTGTCGAATATCCGGAGTTACTTTATGAGCAATC
>CALPMC020000031.1 GCA_943324565.2 Chitinophaga pinensis
CATTACAACTTTATTTTTGGCGATTTAACGGGGTAATTTAATAACCTTTCCAGAAACAGAGAGAGGAATCTTCTGATTTCTCTCCTGTTTTGAAGTTTATCATCCCATCAAATCTAAAAGTTGCATTTGTTATTTGAATTTAAGAATATTAACTGAGCTAAAAAATAAAGTTTAAGAAACCCCATTTTTCTTAACCACAACTTCAAATAATTTTGGCCAGAATTTTCCTGTCATGTACAGTTTTTTCGTTGCTGAATTATAAGCGATTCCATTCAAAACTTCTCCATTTCCTTTTCCTTCTTGAACCAATTGTGTTGCGTCGATTGTTGCCAATACTTTTCCTGTTGCAGGATCAATCACTGCGATATTATTTGAAGTCCAAATATTGGCATAAATCAAACCGTCCACGTATTCTAATTCGTTCAAGCGGGCAATTGGTCCTTGATCAGTATACACTTCAATGGTTCTTTCTACATCGAATGTTTTTGGATTTCTAAAGTAAATTCGCTCAGAGCCATCCGACATAATTAAACTTTTTCCATCGTTGCACAGTCCCCAACCTTCACCAGTGTATGTAAATTCTTTGATTGATTTAAAATCATTTTTGTTGTAAACGAGGCATTTTTGATTTTTCCACGTTAATTGATAAAGTTCGTCTCCTAAAATCGTGATTCCTTCTCCAAAATGAGAAGCATCCAAGCCCATTTTTCTTACAATAGCTCCTGTTTTCAAATCAACTTCAGCAATAACTGTTTCGCCAGCTTGGTTCGGGTCGCCTGTTCCTTCGAATAATTTTCCTTCATTGAATTCCAAACCTTGTGTGAAGCTCGTTTCTAAATGTGGTAAAGAAGCAAGTATTTCAAGTGACCATTTTTCAGGAACAATATCAGACAAAATGCGCACCAGTCGTTGATTTGAATAGGAAGTTCCATCTTTTTTGTAAGCAATCATTTCAATCGCATAGGCGCCAACCTGAAAATCTTTGGTATTCAATGTGTAAGTGATTTTACCAGAAGGAGCTGTCCAAGTATTCATCTTTTTACCATTCAAAGAAAGCTCTAGTTTTTGAATTTCCTCGCTCACTTCAAATGCAATTGGTAAGGTTTGACCGTGGGGCACAGCTAAATTTTCAGTGAAACTAAAGCTAAAAGGTGGCGTTTCAGAACTTGTTGAATTTGGCATAACGTATGGTAAAATGAATGCTACAATCAAGCCGATGATTACAATATAGATGAAATACTTTTTCATGAATTTAATGTTTTAATTTCTTGAAGAATAGCTCGTCCATTAATCATTCCGTGGGTTTCAGACAAGAATACTTCTCCTTTATTAAGGACGATTACTTGTGGTGATTGATGAATAACACCACTTTTTGACTCAATTGCATTGGAAATATTTCTGAATTGAATTAAATCCAAATAATACGAATCAACCGCATCGCTCTCTAAAATCCCACTTCCTTCAAAGCGCGACATAGCCATCGTCGAAATCGAACAACGTGTACTGTGTTTGAAAATTACTTGTGGTTTTTGGTGGCTCAAATCCCAACATTCTTCCAGTTGGTTTTCGTCCGTTAGTTTTATCCAAGCCATTAGATTCCGGGTGTAAATTGTTTTAAAAAGCGAAGGTCATTTTCTGAGTAAAGCCGCAAATCTGTCACGCGATATTTTAATTGTGCGATGCGTTCTACTCCCATTCCAAAAGCAAAACCTGTATATTTATTGGAGTCAATTCCACATGCTTCCAACACATTTGGATCTACCATACCGCAACCTAAAATCTCCAACCAGCCTGTATGTTTACAAACGTTGCAGCCTTTTGCATTACACAAGGTACAAGAAACATCCACTTCGGCACTTGGCTCTGTAAATGGGAAATAGGAGGGACGTAATCGAATTTGAGCTTTTTCACCAAACATTTCACGTGCGAAAAATAAAAGTGTTTGTTTTAAATCAGCAAAGGACACATTTTTATCAATGTATAAACCTTCTACTTGATGAAAGAAACAATGCGCTCGGGCAGAAATAGCTTCGTTTCTGTAAACACGTCCTGGAGAAATGGTGCGAATTGGAGGTTTTGAAGATTCCATCACGCGCACTTGAACAGAACTTGTATGCGTGCGCAAAGCAATTTCATTTTCACCTTTTTGGATGAAAAAAGTATCTTGCATATCGCGAGCTGGATGTTCTGGTGGAAAATTTAGAGCAGAGAAATTATGCCAGTCATCTTCAATTTCTGGACCTTCTGAAACAATAAATCCGATGCGAGAAAAAATATCGATGATTTCTCTTTTAACCAAAGATAGCGGATGATGTCCACCAACAGAAATATTTTCTCCTGGTCTTGAAAAATCAAAATCAGTATTTTTTTCAGTTGTTGAAGCTAAGTTTTCTTTATGATTTGCATAAAAATCTTCTGTTGCTTGACGTAAACTATTGATTAGTTGACCGGCTTCTCTCTTTTGTTCGTTGGGAACATTTTTTAGTTCTGCGTATAAATCTTTGAGAATTCCCTTACTCCCGAGGTATTTAATTCGGAAAGCTTCTAATTCTGCCGCAGAAGAAATGGAATATGCCTTGATTTCTTGAAGAATTGCTTCAATTTGTATTTTCATGAGTTGAAATTGTAACTTTTTAGTCGCAAACGTTGTTTAAGTGTCAAACAAGTTTGTTAATGCAAATTTATAAGAAAAAAATAGCCCTCTTTCAATTAAAGGCATCAATTATTAAGGCTGGCGTTTTTTTGCTTCTTTTTTTGTTGACAGCTTGTTATAAAAAGCAAGATACAATCCTTAGCGTAATTGTTAAAAATAGCAATGGGCAAGTGTTGGAAGGTGCTTTGGTTGAATTAAAAGCAGAACCAACAACTTTTGGAAACATTGCAGCGATTGATATGCAAAAAAGTACAGATGAATTGGGAGAAGCTTATTTCAATTTTAATGATTTTTATAAATCTGGACAGACTGGTGTGGTGGTATTAAAAATAAAGGCAAAGCATTTTGGTTTATCAGGCGAAGGAGTGGTGACAGTTGAACAAGAGGTTGTTACAGAATCGACTGTAGTACTCAATTAAGTGGATAAACAAGTGATTTGTTGAATTAAAAAAAAAGTGTAAATTTGGCTAGCTTTAAAAAACTATGAAAAAACTTTACTTTATTCCTATTTTGTTTGCATTGCTATTTATGCAAAGCGCATGCGAATCAAAAGATCCAGCTGTTTTAAAAGTATTCGTTCGTTCTTCTTCCAATCAATTAGTTGGTGGAGCGAAAGTTATTGTTATAGGAGATCAGCAATCAAACCCTCCTACTTTAGAATTTACCGATACTTCATTCACAAATAGTTCTGGTTTCTCGGTAATTGATATGGATGAATATTTCAATACTTCTGGAAAAGATAATACAACTGGGTATTTTGACATCATTGTAAAATACAATAATAAGGACACAACTGGATACACAAGATGTAGGATTCATACAACGTCAGTAGAAACCATTTATTTACCTAATTAATTATCATGAAAAAAATAGTTCTTTTATTCTCTCTCGTTCTTTTAGCTTTTACGTTTACATCGTGCAGAAAAAAAGGCGATACAATTGCTAACATTTACGTTAAAGACGAAACAAATACAAATGTTTCTGGAGCAATGGTAATTTTATACGGAACAAATACGGGAAATACACCTCAGCAAGTTGCAGTATTTGATACGCTTTATACCAATTCAACAGGATTGGCATCTTTCAATTACAATGACATTTATCAATTAGGTCAAGCTGGTGTTGCCGTTTTGGACATCAAAGCTCAAAAACTGAATAGAATTGGTCAAGGAATTATCAAAATTGAAGCTGAGACTGTAAACGAAGAAACGGTTTTTATTCAGCCTTAATTCTCTAAAACTTACGACATGAAAAAAGCACTTTTTATCCTAGTTGCAATTGCTGCAGCGCAAACTTTCACTTCATGCCGTAAACAGAAAGAAACAATAGCACATGTTTACGTGCGTGATGAAACGGATAAACCAGTAAATGATGCAACCGTTGTTTTGTATGGAACAACAACAGGAAACCCTTTAGGTGGTAATGGACCAGGATTTGGTAATTTTAAAGATACAGTGCAAACAAGTAGTTCAGGTTTAGCCGTTTTTAATTTAAGCGAGATTTATCAAGCAGGTCAAGCAGGTGTTGCTATCTTGGATGTCAAAGCCTACAAATTAAATAGACTGGGTACAGGTTTAATAAAAATCGAACCAGAAACAATTAGTGAGCAATCTATTATTATTCAACCTTGAATTAAGTTAAAAGATAAAAGTTAAGAATTAAAAGTGAATTTACTTTTAACTTTTAGTTTTACACTTTTAACTCTTCACTCAAAAAATAGTCCTCTTGATTTAAGTCGGTGAATTTTCTGTGTGATGTAATTTTTTAATTCTTAAAGCGTTTAAATAAAAAACTCTTGTTGAAACAAATCCTTCTTCTATTGTTTTTGCTATTTGGTTCATTGTTTGTTTTTTCGCAGAATAATGAAGGCGTATCTAATCAATTAGATAGTATGTTTATTCCTAAAAATTATATTGGAGGAAGTGCTGGATATCAATTAGGCTCTTTGATTAAATCAAATTACAATTTTAAAAGTGGGATTTCAACTTCTATTTATTACCAGAGAATTAGAGGAAAAAATAATTTTAAAATTGAATTGAAGTATGGTTTTCAAAAGGTATTTATTGAAAATTTAACGTATTATAGTTACCTCAATAGTAATTACAATTTTCAGTATTTTAACTTGAATGTCAACAATGCAATCAAATTAATTAGGCGTGAGAAAATTAGCTTTGATTTTTTGATAGGACCTACATTACACTTTAATTTAAGAACTCATTCTGATGGATATGGATATAAACCAAGAACTATTTATGATGTTGATTCTTCTGGTGATATAGTAAGTAAATCTATTACAGATTATTGGAATGAAGTTAGTTCAAATTCAGAAGATTTGGCGAAAGTTGTTATTGGAGCCGAGTTAGGCTTTCATTTCTGCTTTTCAATAAATCGTAAATTGGACTTTATAATCGAAAATAAATATACTTTCTATCTAACAAATTTCACTTATTATTATCTTGTACCAAATTATGCTAATGGTAGTTTAGACCTTGGTTTGAGATTTAAACTTTGATTATTAAATACGAAAATTAAAATTCTATTCTTACAACAATATTTGTATCAGTTTGGAGCTGAATTTGTGTGATGACATACCATTGAATTGATTGAATTATTTTAATTTAGCTCTTAGTCACTGGTTAAAATCCGCACCAATTAGAGAACAAATATTTACGCTCTAATTTGTTTCATTTCTTTGCTTCTTCCTTTCACTTCTTCCCAAGAACAAACAGAATGATGTTGATCTAAAGAAAGTTCGTATTCTATAAAATCAACGTATTCTTTTGCTACTATTTCATCCATCAAGTTGGTTTCTGGATTTTGTTTCTGTAGCAAATTCAAAATGTTATTCAGAGAAGTCATATCTACAAAAAGCGTAGTCCAGTAAGATAAATTGTCTTTGATAACATTCGCAATGACACATACTTGTTGGTCAAAATCATTAAATCTTAATCCTTTAATTTCTAATTGCGTTTCCATAGTCTTTTAATTTATAGAACAAAGGTATTTTAGTAGAACGTAATCTATTTACGTTCATGTTGAAAGGAGTAAAAAAAATAAAATTTCTGAGATTATTAGTGAATGTTGAAAGCAACATTGGTAAATTAAGATTCTCAAATCCTTGAGATTGTTTACTTTTGCACTATGGCAGAAGAAACAAATATGTCTTTTTTACAACATCTTGAGGAATTGAGATGGCGACTAGTGCGCTCCGCAATTGCAGTGATAATTTTTGGAACGGTCATTTGGATTTATCAAGAAAAAATTATGAATGAAATCTTTCTGAAAATGGTCAATAAAGATTTCATCACTTTCAAATTATTGTGCAAATTTTTTGGCGTTTGTGTGGGCGATATTCCTGTTAAAATGCAAAGTATGACCGTTTCTGGACAATTCTCCTATGCATTGATGTTGAGCATAATGGGTGGCGCAGTCATGGCTTTTCCTTATATTTTCTACCAAATTTGGTCTTTTGTGAAACCGGGGTTGAAATTCACGGAGAAAAAAATGGCACGTGGAATTGTTTTTTATGTTAGTTTTCTATTTTTCTTAGGTATTGCATTTGGTTATTTTGTTGTAGCACCATTGAGTATTCAGTTTTTTGGAACGTTCACTATGAGTTCTCAAATTGAGAATATTTTCACGATTAACTCCTATATGAGTACGGTAATTTCAACGGTTTTCTACACAGGTTTATTCTTTTTACTTCCAATTGTTTCTTATTTCCTTACAAAAATTGGTTTATTTGATGCAGCATTTTTAATTACTTATAGAAAACATGCCATTGTTGCAATCTTAGTATTAGCAGCAATTATAACTCCGCCAGATGTGCTTTCACAAGTTATTGTTTCTATTCCAATTTTAATTCTTTATGAAGTTGGGATTTATGTTGCAAAACGAGTAGAAAAAAATCAACGAAACGAAAATAAATCTTAAGGATGAGATGTATTGTTCTGTTATTTTTTGCTTTTGTTTCAATAACTGCATTTAGTCAAAAAACTATTGTTAAAGGAAAAGTAATAGAAAGTGCCAATGGTCAAGGAATGCCTTATTCAAAAGTTAGATTTCAGAATTCTAAAATTGGAACCTTAACGGATTCACTAGGTAATTTTTTCATTGAAACGTATTATGCAACTGACTCTATTATTGTTTACGTGCCAGGCTACCAAATACAATCAAAGAAGATAATAAAAGACAGAGAAAATATTCTTGAAATTAAGCTTCAAGTGTCAACTAACAATATAAAAGAGGTTGTAATCAAAGCACCGGATGAATTACCTTCAACGCGTTTACATAAACTTGTAATTGCAAATAAATCAATAAATAACAAAGAAAAACTCGAAGCTTACGAGTACGAATTATACAATAAAATTCAACTTGATTTAAATAATATAGGTGACAAATTCACAGAAAATGGAATCGTGAAGCGACTTGATGTTGTCATGGATTATTTGGATTCAACCGACGAAGGAAAAACGTATCTTCCAGTAATTTTAACGGAATCCATTTCAGATTTTTACTTCAAAAATAAACCTAAACTCAAAAAAGAAGTCGTTAAAGCTACGCGCATCACAGGGATTGAAAGCATACAAGTGAATCAATTTTTGGGTGATATGTATTTAGATATCAATGTCTATGATAATATTTACGACTTATTTTATAAATCATTCATCAGTCCTGTCGCGCCGTATGCTAGAAATTATTATAAATTCTACCTCGAAGATTCTACTTTTATTGATAAAAATTGGTGCTATAAACTGAGATTTGCACCGAAGCGAACAGGTGATTTAACCTTCGAAGGAGAAATGTGGATTCACGATACCACCTATGCAATCAAACGATTTAGTGCGAGTATTTCACCAGGTGCAAATTTGAATTACATTACAGATTTCTACTTTGAGCAAGAATTTCAACAAGTGGAAAAAGAGGTTTGGATGATGGTGGAGGAGAAATTAATCGCCGACATTCGTTTGACCGAAAATTCTAAATTGTACGGACTTTATGGTAGAAAATACAGTAGTAGAAGAAACATTCTTATCAATCAAAAAAAGGCGGAAGATTTTTATAAAAGTGATAATACCGTTGAGTTTTTGGATAGCGCAAAATTGAGAAGCGATGATTACTGGAACAATTCGCGCCATATTAAATTAAGCGAACAAGAAGGAAACATTATTGAAATGGTAGATTCTTTGCAGCAAACACGCTTTTTCAAAACCATAAAAAACTTAACTTATTTGGCAAGTACGGGTTATATTCCTTTGGGTAAATTGGAGTTAGGAAGCGCTTTTTCATTGGTTGCATTTAATCCTGTGGAGCAATTACGTCTTGGTTTGGCATTGCGGACATCTAATAATTTTTCAAAACGCATAGAATTAGGTGGAAAAGTTGCATACGGTTTTGGAGATGAAAAATTCAAATACATGGGTAAAATTCGCTACAATATCACACCCAAAAAACGTGGGATGATGACTGGATTTTATTCCTATGACATTGAACAAATAGGACAATCAGCAAGCGCTCTTTCGATGGGAAATACCTTTACAACGGTATTAAGCACTGCCCCTTTTGATAAGTTGACATTTGTAACCAAAGCTGGATTAAACATAGAAAAAGACATTAAAAAAGATTTCATTTTATTTACTGGCGCTGAGTGGAAGTCCTTCACACCACTTGGATTAGCAAATTATCGTCGCGAAGATGGATTGGATACTATTTCTATTTCAAACATCAAAACGACAGAATTTACAGCACGAATTCGATGGGCAAAAAACGAAGAGTTTCTATCCGGTTATTTTGACAGAACAAACATGACTTGCACCAATCCAATTTTATCATTCCAAACGATTGTCGGTGTAAAAGGAATTTTGGGTAGTCAATACAATTACCAAAAATTTGAATTTCAATTTGAGCATTATCATCAACTTGGTATTTTGGGAAGAATGTATTATGGTTTTACAGTCGGTTATATCAATGGAAAAACAGCTTATCCATTCTTGAAAGTTCACGAAGGAAATCAATCGCTGTATTTAATGTCAACGGCGTTTAACAAACTGAATTTCCTAGAATTAGTTTCTGATAAATATGTAAGTGGTTTCATTGAAAATCAATGGGAAGGTTTGTTTTTTGACCGAATTCCGCTTATCAAAAAGCTAAAATTGAGATTAGTAACGACGGGGAAATTTGTGATTGGAGATGTCAGTTCGCGCCATCAATCTGAAATGTTAATGCCGAGTTTTGTCAAACGATTTAATAACATTCCTTACGCTGAAACAAGTGTGGGCATTGAAAACATTTTGAAATTTGGCCGAGTTGATTTGGTATGGCGCATGACACACCTTGATCCAGGAGCAAAACCTTTAGGTATTAGAGCAAAACTCGTGTTTAATTTTTAGTAATTTCGTCCAATGAAGTTGTACACAACAAATATCCGAAAAACATATAAAGGCAGAAACGTTGTAAATGGTGTTTCTGTAGAGGTGAATCAAGGAGAAATTGTGGGTTTACTTGGTCCAAATGGAGCTGGAAAAACAACTTCTTTCTATATGATTGTCGGATTGGTTCGACCGGATGAAGGCAAAGTTTTCTTAGACGAGCAGGAAATCACAAGTCTTCCAATGTACAAAAGAGCGCAACTTGGAATTGGATATTTACCGCAAGAAGTTTCTGTTTTTAGAAAATTGAGCGTCGAAGACAATATTATGGCGATTTTGGAAATGACCGATTTGAACAAAAAAGAGCGCGAAGAAAAACTGGAGAAATTATTAAGTGAATTTCATCTGACACACGTTCGTAAGAATCTTGGAAATCGACTTTCTGGAGGTGAAAAACGCCGAACAGAAATTGCGCGCGCTTTGGCAACTGACCCAAAATTCGTATTACTTGACGAACCTTTTGCAGGCGTTGACCCAATTGCTGTGGAAGACATACAAAGCATTGTTTCTGAATTGAGAAAAAGAAATATTGGTATTTTAATTACCGACCACAACGTGCAAGAAACACTCTCTATCACAGACAGGGCCTACCTTTTATTCGAAGGAAGTATTCTAAAATCGGGAACGGCTGAAGAATTAGCCGCGGATGAACAAGTTCGAAAAGTGTATTTGGGGCAGAATTTTGTGTTACGCAGGATTTCAAATCCTGCGTAACACAAAATTCTGCGCAACACAGGTTAGTGATTTCATTATTGGTCAAACATTTACAGTCTATGATATCAGAGGTAGATTATTGCTAAATGGTAAATTAAATGAAACTAAAACACCAATTAATGTATCTTCTTTTGCAACAGGAACTTATTATGTTAATTTACCTGAAAGTAATAAAATGATGAAACTCATCAAGCAATAACCCATTCAATAGTTTAAGTCAAATCCCATCAGTATCAGTTGGTGGGCTTTTTTTGTTTTCATCTTTTATTGCGGTAGTTGCGCAGGATTTCCAAATCCTGCGCAACATACCGCAACGAAATCCTGCACAACTGAACGCAACGAAATCCTGCGCAACTGACCACAACGAAATCATTTGACACCAACAATTGATTTAATTTAATAATGTTTGTTTTTAACAAACGTTTATTACTAATATTGTTTGTTGTTAACAAATGCTTTAATTATTTTTGTGCTGATTAATAACACTAAAAATTATGGAAAAGGAACTCTATCGTTACAATCCTTGGTGGGAAGGTGATTTTGAAAAATTAACTGTTTTAAAAGAAAGAACCGATTTCAAAACGAGATTACTTCCAAATTTAGCCAATAAACAAGTCGTTTTTTTAACTGGACTTAGACGTATTGGGAAAACAAGTTTAATGAAATTAAGTATCAAACACTTGCTTTTTCAAGAAAATATTTCTGCTAAAAACATTTTGTATGTTAGCTTAGATGATTATTTGTTGACTGGAAAAACAATTCTAGAAATCGTTGAATTTTTTCGCTCAATGCATGGACTAAGTGTAAAGGAACAGCTTTTTTTATTCTTAGACGAAATTACTTTTTGTGTTGATTATGAACAGCAATTAAAAAACTTGTTCGATATTGGAAATGTAAAAATTATTGCTTCTTCGTCGAGTGCATCGTTGTTAAAAGCCCAAAAAGGCTTGCTCACAGGAAGGTCGATTACATTTGAAGTTTTACCTTTAAATTATACAGAATATCTTGATTTTAAGAATATTCAAATTGCAAAATCAGATGAACATTTACATGAAAAACATTTCAAAGAATATCTTACTAAAGGTGGAATTCCAGAGTATGTGCTCACAAATGACGATGCATATATTCGGGAATTAATGGATAATATCATTTACAAAGACATTGCTGCAGTTCATGGAATTCGACAAATTAGTGTACTGAAAGAATACTTCCTTTTATTGATGGAAAGGAGCGGTAAAACATTGAGTATTAATAAAATCGCTAAGATTCTTGGGATTTCAACAGAATCGTCAAAACGTTATTTTGATTTGTTTTGTGACACCTTTATTATCTACCCTGTTACACGCTTTGGAAAACTAAATGAACAACTTGTTTCCCCAAAGAAAATTTATTGTTGTGACACAGGCATTCGAAATTTCTATACAGGCGAACGCGATTGGGGCGCTGTATTTGAAAATTACGTGTTTTTAAGACTAAAAAAAATGAACCTTAAATACATTTACGAAAATACGATTGAGCTTGATTTTTTTTCAGAAAATAAAATATTGATTGAATGTAAATTTCACGATGAAAAATTATCAATGAAACAACAAGAATTATTCGATAAATTAGAAGCTAAACAGAAGTTTATTGCGAGGAATTACAAGGATGTTGAAGAAATTCAGAATTCAATTTTATAGCCCAAGTCTGGAAAAAGGTTATTCACTTTATTTCCCTCCTTTTCAATCGTTTCAATTTACAAATGTCAAAATAGATTTTTCTTCTTTCCTTAATTTCAAAATAAACAATGCATTTTGCAGAATCAAGGCTTTTGAAGTTGCTGTAAGTTGCACAGGATTTCCAAGTTGCGGTAAGTTGCGCAGGATTTCAAATACTGCGCAACTACCGCAACAAATTCACAAATCCTTCCACTAATTTCCACTCATACGGCGAATCACAGCCTTTATATTTGAAGGTGTATATGTACGTGTCGTCTTGGCAAGGTTTACCGCGATAAGTTCCATCCCAACCATAATTTAAGTCCTCAGAAAAGAAAATGCGTTCGCCCCATTTGTCAAAAATTGAAAACTCACAAGCGTTTATTTCAAATCCTGTAACTGGCTTGAAAATTTCGTTTATGTTATTTCCATCTGGAACAAAGGTGTTTGGAATATAAAAAACAAAAGGTTCCACAAACACAGTTCTACGCGTGCTATCTCTACAGCCGAATTGATTCTCCACCACTTGCATCGGATAATCAGAACCAGCTGTGGTGTAATTGTGAAAAAAGTTCGGATTCGTTGAGATAAATTGATTGCGGTCAAAAAAGTAGAAATACGAATTCGCTCCCATAGATTGGTCAATAAATTCAACAGTTGAATTACAAATATCCACTTCGTTTGGAGTTACTATAAATCCAGCGGTTGGTTTTGGGTGAACAGTAACTAAATCTTGTTTCATTAAAAATAAAGTATCCACACAACCTGCTAATGTTGTCATTGTTAAACTCACACTGTAATTTCCAACACTTGTATAACTGTGATTGGGATTGAATTCCGTTGAAGTATATCCATCGCCGAAATCCCAGAAATAACTCGCCGGAGCATCTGTTTGGCTGAGGTTTACAAATTGCGCATTAGATGGCGCGCACTGCAAGGAATTGACAAACATAAAGTCAATTTCAGGAATTCCATAAATGAACACATTTGATTTTACAGTATCTGCACAGACATCGAATTTACCAATGAGATAAACAGGGTAACTTCCTGATTGTAAATATTGAACATTATTTACATCAATCGTATTTGCAGTTGAAGGAGATGCATTGGGTCCAAAAATCCATTGATAGGTTGTCGAAGCAGGACCAGAAACGGTTGCATCAAAATCAAAACCTCCATTTGATATACAAAGTGAGTCGCTGTGAACGAATGACATAATTAATGGCTCGTAAATTTGAACTTGAATTGAAGAAGTATCACTGCAACCCACGGAAGAACTAGCAATTAATTTTACAGTGTAATTCCCTGGGTTTATATACGTATAAGTCGGTTCAAAGTCGGTACTAACATCTTGCCCTGATTCTTGAACTCCAAAATCCCACGCGTAATTATAAGCGTTAATCGAATTATTCTCAAACGCAACGGTGTAACCCAAACATTGAACATTCGGAGGTACGCCAATAGCACTGATTGGTAAGTCAAAGATGTAAATAGAATCAGTGTAACTAGTGACGCAATCGCCATCATCGCCATTCAAGGTAACGACATGATAACCTGCTGTTGAAAAAGTGACATCAGGAACCGTAAGATTGGTAGAAGTTTGAACTGAAGCATCAGCATCTAAAACCCAAGCAAAATTTGCGGTAGGATTACTTGTTTGTACTTGAAAATCAAACGAATTATTGACGATACACAACGAATCTTCAGAAGTCCAAGACATCGAAAATGGATTATTTACCGTTACGGTCATGTATGCTGTATCCGTACAAGTCCAGCCTTCATTAACAATAAGTCGAGCGGTGTAAGTTCCTGGGGCAGGATAAGCGAAAGAAGGCGCAAAAACAGAACTAACATCTGTAGTTTGACTCGGAACACCAAAATCCCAGCTGTAATTTGAACCTCCATACGAGTTATTTACAAAACCTACGGTTAGTCCTTGGCAATAGGATACAAAGGTTGGAAGTTGCTCTTGTGTTGGTAGAATAGCTTGCATCACAATATTACAGTCAAATACTCTAAACAAAAAGTCGCGAACTGTTTCACCAACAAGGACTCCATTTCTAAATTCTTGAACACGAATTCCAACCACAAAAAGTCCAATCATATTTGGGTTGACGGTCAAAACTCCTGTCGACGGATTAATTATAGTTGAAGAATTGGGTCCTAAAGGTTGGGTTGCATTGAAAGGTCCTGACCATTGAACTGGAAAATAAGGTGGGGCAGGAGTTTGGGCAGGTAAAGGTGATGCTGAACTTGCACCAGAGTATGGAGTAACCAATGAATAAACCAATTGGTCGCCATCTGGGTCAGTTGCAACGTGATTAAAAACCAATTGATCGTTATTACACAAAAGTATTGGTGGATAATTTGTAAAACGAGGACTTCCATTATTCGTAAATCCCGTTTCTGAACCCGGAACATGCGTAGTTAGTGTTAAACCAGTATCATCTGGGCTTACAAGATTGGTAACGTTTGGCCCACGGCAACAACGTTGATAAGAAACATCATATCCACCAGGTGTTGGGGGTAAAGTTACGACTGTTGTATAAATGGCGCGTTGCACACAGATATTTCCTGGTGGTGTTGCACATGGATTATTAAACAGAACTGGTAAAACAACACTTCCTGGAAAAGGCACATCGATGTTTTGAAATAATTGTCCATTGGAGCGATAAATAGCAAGTGCTAAAGGATTGTCATAATCCGCACCATTGGAGTTGCAATCGCGGTAAAGTGTTATGAAAAAACGATACTGATTGTTGCCTAAATAATCGTAATAAATATCTCCCCCAATGATATGCGAAGCCTTCGATTGAAAACTCAACATAAACAATAAAAGGAAGAATATATATTTCATCGTAGGTAGAAGACGCAAAGATAATTCAAATGTTGTGTCAAGTGATTTTCGTTAAACCTCAAAAATAGAGGTATTGTACTGAAAACCTGATTCTTTAACAATTTTTGAGCCATCTATGATTTTTCCATTGCCTTCTGCTAGAAAAGAAAGTTCTACTCCAAATTTTTGCTGTGCAATTTCACCGTAATAGTCCATTCTACTTGGATGTTGAGGTGAACAAATGTTGTAAATCTGATTGACTTTTTTTTCTTGAATTACAGTCAAAAAAGCTGGAATGACATCAGTTAAATGAATCAAATTCACAGGTGCTAAACCATTCGGAATATCTTGTTTATTCAAAAAGTACTTCACTGGATGACGATTTTCACCAATTAAACCTGCCAATCGAAGTATGGTCAATCGTTCTTTAAAGTTATTTCGCAGTAAAGTTTCTGCTTTCGTCACCGCATGATTTTCATCCAAAGCTGAATTTTCATCGACGATTTCATTTACTTCTTTGTAAACTCCTGTTGAACTTGTAAAAATTAAATGGGCTTCTTGTGGGAACAATTTTGCAATCGTTAAAAGTGCTTCTCCATAATTAGAAAATCCAGTTGGTGGAACTGAAAAAACAACTAATGAAGTAGTTTGAATTTGTTCTGAGCTTAAGTCCAATGAAATTTCTTGTTCATTGAAATCTATTTTAAAACCATTGATTCCTAGCTGTGATAATAAATTAATTTTTTCAGAACTTCTAGTACCGCCATAAACAGTAAATCCAAGTTTAGCGATTTCATTTGCCAAAGGTTGACCCAACCAGCCACATCCAATAATAACACAGTTTTTTTTCATCTATATACTCAAACGGATAAAATGGAAAAGAGTTGTGATTATTGAGCATTCGTAAACGTACTTATAAAATATTCTAAACTTAAAAATCAAGTATTTAACCGAAGTGATAACTATTTAGCTAATAGTAGCGAATTTGACTGGCCTTGAATTTCTGGGTTTTAGCTACTGAACTGAAACTGTTAATTTTTAAAATTTCTGTAAGAACATTTTTAAATAATTCCAGTTTCAGAAAGGAGTTAAAATTGTTCGCTACGAGTTGTAAATATTTATAGGACAATAATTTGCGAACAAATAGAAATTCAGAGCCTTGATTTTTTGATTCTTTTTCATCAAGGAAAAAGAATGGCAAAATGAAATATCAATTCGTATTAGGATTTTCGTTGGTCTGATGACTGTGATTTGGCTTTTTGATTGGTGGTAAAACGCAATTTGATTATTTCACATAAAAAAGAGGAGCTTTCACTCCTCTTTCAACCAACCTAAACTACTTAATTATGAACAAAGAATCCAAAATTGGACGTCTTTTAATTGATAACGTAGCATTAATTCAAACATTACATTTCTTCAAAATGATTTAACATTTGTTGGAAATTGTAGTCGAAATAAAAGAATTATTGATGTCTTAACTTACGTTAACTAATCTAAAGAATCTAAATTCTCAACTTTGTGCCTCAATAATTGTTTAATTAAAAAAAAATAAAAAACATGAAAAAATTATTTATCTCTTTATCAGTAGCTTTTGCTTTGGTTTCATTTGTAGTATTAGAGGCTGGAAGTTGGTCTTTAGATGCTGGTCACTCTCGTTTAGGTTTTTCTGTAAAACACATGGGTATCTCTGAAACAGTTGGTCAATTTGACAAATTTGATGTGAAAATCACCACTCCAAATGCAGATTTTTCAGGTGCAACAATCGAGTTAACTGCTGAAGCAAAAACAATCAACACTTACTTATCGATGCGTGATGATCATTTACGTTCTGGTGATTTCTTTGATGTAGAAAAACACCCAACAATCACTTTCAAAAGTACATCTGTGAAAAAAGCAAAAGGTAACAAATACGTTATTACAGGTAACTTCACAATGCACGGTGTTACAAAAACAGTTGTTTTAGCTGGTACACACTCAGGGACAACAAAAAATAGAGCTGGTGCAGACTTAGCGGGATTAAAAATCACTGGAATGGTTAAAAGATCAGATTACGGAGTTGGTGCAACAATGCCAAATACAGTGGTTGCTGACGAAGTTTACTTAAATGCTGATTTAGAAGTATCTAAAAACTAATTTTAAACCTTCGAAAGATGAAAGCATTAAAAATCGTTGCTTCGTTAGTTCTACTTTTAACGATTGGAACCGTTCAAGCACAAAATTGGAAGATTTCTGAAAATTACAATATTGCCTTTTCAAATAAAGATGTAAGTGGTGTTTTTAAAGAAATGTCTGGAAGTATAATTTTTGATGCAACTAAACTTTCAAGTTCAAAATTCGACTTAAAAATTAAAGTTGAGTCAATTAGTACAGGAAATGGTATTCAAAACAAACACGCAAAAGGTGAAGAATGGTTTGACGCTGACAAGTATCCAACTATTGAATTTGTTTCTTCAAAAATTGAAAAAACAGATGCAGGATACAAAGCTATTGGGAAACTAGAAATTCATGGTGTGAAGAAAGATTGCTCTATTCTTTTTACATTTGCTAAGAAGGGTAATAAAGCTACATTTATCGGTAAATTCAGTGTGGATAGAACTGAATTTGGAGTAGGTAAAAAAGGAAATCATGTTGCTGAAACTTTAAAAATCGTTGCAACAATTCCAGCAACATTAAATAAATAATAAATGATAATAAGATACACCTTACTTGCACTTATATCTGGAGCTTTATCTGGATTTGGCTGTTATTTATATGCTTCAGTTTACCAAGAATTAACTGTAATTGATTACAGCGGATTTATTCCACCTAGCGCAATGTTTATTTCGTGCTTCATTGGTTGTATTCTTGCGTCAGCTGGTCATGCACTTTTTGTAAAATTATTACCAAAAATCGGTGACATTATCTTTGGATTCTTATTTGCAATCATCAGTTTTGCAAGTATCTTAGGAGTTTTTAAAGCAACCTTGCCAGATAATGACGATGAAAGTTTTTACTATTTGATTTATGGTTTTGCAATTCCAATGCATTTCTTCCCAATCGTAGTTTGGAATACTATTAAACCCATATTTATCAGAAAATAATACGTTTAAAAATTCAAATTGAAGACTGTCTTAAAAAGACAGTCTTTTTTTATTTCACAAAAAACCCTTAATTTTAGTAAAAATCACAACGTTTTCTGATTTTATCCGTTAAACAGCAAGGAATTGTGAGGAAGTTATTTACACATATCATCGTTTTTTTGGGATTGGTTTCTACCTTCCCCGCCTTGTCACAACTAACAACTAATACAGGACAAAGTCCGCAAGCCTTAGTGGAAAACGTTTTGTTAGGACCTGGAGTTTTAGTTTCAAACATAATGTACAACGGAAGTCCTTCGGCGATTGCCTCTTTTTCTGCAACAAATACTAATCTTGGAATTGACCAAGGAATAGTGTTAACAACCGGAACTGTAATCAATAATGGTAGCGGACCTCAAGGTCCAAATAATCAGGCTGGTTGTGGAATTGATAATAATACAGGAGGCTCAACCGTTTTGTCAAACTTAATCGGAGGAACACAAACATTCAACGCTGCAATTTTGGAGTTTGATTTTATTCCTTTTTCTGATACTGTTCGATTCAAATATGTCTTCGGTTCTGATGAATATCCAGAATTTGCACCGCCAAATAATTCAAGCTATAACGACGTTTTTGGATTCTTTATTTCTGGCCCTGGAATCACGGGAATGCAAAACATCGCAAGGCTTCCAACTAACGGAAGTATTGTATCAATCAATAATGTTAACACTATAACTAATTCACAATTCTTCAATTTTAATGGAGATGGAAATGGTGCACCTTACAACAACAATCCATTTTATATTCAATATGATGGTTTCACAGATGTACTTGAAGCCGTTTCGCGCGTACAATGTGGCCAAACCTACCACTTGGTAATCGCAGTAGCTGACGTAGGTGACGGTCAATGGGATTCAGGAATTTTCTTAGAAGCAAACAGTTTATCTTCTGAAACACCAATAAGTGTAACACATTCAGTAGACCAACAATATTATTCGAATCCCAATTGGATGGCGGAAGGTTGTGTTTCGGCTACTGTTACTTTAACTAGAGAAACCAATTTACAAACTTCATTGACAATACCTCTTGTTATAGCAGGGTCCGCAACCAATGGTGTTGATTATACCACAATTCCAAATTCAGTTACGTTCAACCCGGGCGAAGCAACCATAAATTTATCATTTGATGCAATTTTTGATAATATCACTGAAGGTTTAGAAACTATTAATCTTGTGTTTCAAATTTCTGATCCATGTGGAAATACAACTCCGATTCTTGTGAATTTGTTTATACAAGATGTTTCTAATTTACAAGTAAATATACCTAATCCATCCATTTCTTGTCCGGGGGAAAATATTCAATTAAATGCCACGGTTACTGGAGGAATAAGTCCATACACTTATTTATGGAATACAAGTGCAACCACTTCTGGAATTAGTATTTCACCAAACGCTTCTGGAAATTATTCAATAATTGTAAATGATGCTTGTGTTGGAACGGATGTTTATGATACAGTTTTTGTTCAAGTTCCAGTGTATACACCACTTGTAATAGCACCGATTCCCGATGTCACAGAGGTTTGTCCTTTTGTTCAACATGTATTAACAGCATCTGTTTCTGGTGGAACAGGTATTTACACTTATAGTTGGCGTAATGCAGCTGGAGTGCTTTTAAGTTCAACTAATTCATTAACCGTAATTCCTGAAACAACCAGCTCCTATTTCTTAACTGTAAATGATAATTGTGGAGCTACTATTTCAGACACGATTCTTTATACAATAACAGCTCCTCCGCTTCTTGTAACGGTGAATCCTCCAATAGAGATTTGTCCTGGAGATAGTGCAATGGTTTACGCTACGGCTTCTGGTGGAGTTGGTAATTACACGTATTTATGGACACATAATGGCGCAACTACAACTGCAACTTGGGTTCGACCATATTTTTCTGGATATTATGAAGTTAAAGTTTCCGATGGTTGTAACACGTTTACAGTTTCTGGTTATGCACCAATTACAGTAGTTCGACCACGAGCTGATTTTAATATTTTAAGTCAAACTTTGAATGAGGATTTACCAATATCATTTCAAAATACTTCTGTAAATGCTGTTGATTATCAATGGCTTTTTAGCGACGGAGGTTCTTCCGCAGAAATGCATGCTAACCACACTTTTGATACAGCAGGTGTTTATTATATTACCTTGATTGCCGAAGATGCAAAAGGCTGCAAAGACACAATTACAAAGCAAATAATCATAAAAGAAGAATTGTACATTTATATTCCAAATACTTTTATTCCTGATGGAGATAGATTTAATAATTTTTTCTTAGGAAGTTTTGTCGGTGTGGCTTGGATAAAACTAGAAGTGTTTAACCGTTGGGGACAGTCTGTTTATTACACAGAAGACATGAATTTCAGATGGGACGGAATACACAAAGGTAGAAAATTACAAGACGGAACTTACATTTGGAAATTAATCTATAAGCCCAATCGGGAAATCGAACAACTGATGACAGGTCATGTAAACGTGTTGCGTTAGTTACTTACTCAAACTTTCCAAATAAGCAGGATTTACCTCCATTCCTAATTCCTTAGCTTTCAATGCATATTCAAGAGCTTTTTTAGCATCACCAATTGCTTTGTAAGAAACAGAAGCATTGAACCACGCATACATATAGTTTGGATTCAGTTTAATGGATTGATTCAAATCTTCCGATGCACTTGTGTGATTTCCTAAATTGACATTCGCCGTTCCGCGGTAGAAATAGCCGTCGTAACTTGCTGGATATAATTTTATTAGCTTATTAGAATAAATGAGCGCTTCGTTAAAAATACTGCTATTCACCAATTCTGAACAGAGATTTGACAAAGCCATTTGATTTTTTGGTTGTATCGTTAGTGCTTTCTTAAAATCTTTAATTGCATTGGCACGCTGCGCCATTTTAGTATAAGTAATTCCGCGGTTTACATACACATCAAAAGTACTTGAATCGCGTTCCAAAGCCATTTTGTACATCTCAATCGACTCTTGAAATTTACCTTCTAAAGCGTACATATTCGCCATGTTACTGTATACTAAAGGATCCTTCACTCTCGCTTTCACCAAAATGTCGTAATCTTTAAAAGCTAAATCCATTCTTCCGTGTTCTCGGTAGTAGTTTCCACGATTTTTATGCGCTACTTCCACTCCATTTGTTCTGACAAAAACTTTGTTTCCTTCTTGCTCAATCACAAATGGATATTGTTCAATCACATTTGACCACAAGGTTTCTGAGTTGGTCCAAACTGCTACTTGTTTATAATTCTGAACGAAAAGGAACAAACAATAAATCGTAAGAATCGCTGGAATTACAAGCTTGTTTTTAAGTTTTTCTTGGTAGTTAAAAGCGAAAGTCAAAAGCATAAAACTTCCACCGATGTAAGGAATATAGGCATATCTATCCGCCATAATTGCCGAACCAACAGAAATAAACTGTAAGACCAAAGCAATCATTAAAACGAAAAAGCCCATTCCGAAAAGGTAAATTCTAAGGTTGGATTTTTGTTTTTTATAAAAGTAAACAAGCGGCGCAAGAACAAGTAAAAGCACAATAAATGGCGCAAGAACATAAATTAGTGGTAATGCTTTGTCTTCTCCAAAGGTTGGATAAGGATAAAAAGCTGAGAGATTAGTTGGTACGAAAAACTTAAGCCAATACATCAAAAAGCCATAAGAGGCAAACATAATGCGTTCAAATAACGTGAAGACTTCAAATTCAGCAATTGCACCTGCCGACTGAATTTTTACAGCATTTAAACCAAACCAAATGGAAAGCGCCAAAAACGGTATTTTTTCTAAAATTACAGCTAGCGTAAACTTTCTTTTGTACAAGAAATCGACCAAAAGAAAAACAAGCGGAAGCGGCACTGCCATTGCTTTGCTTAAACAAGAAGCAATAAACAACACAAAAGCAACAAATAACCAAGCAATTTTTTGACGGTCGATATACTTTAAATAACTAAGTAAGGAAAGCAAAAAGAAAAAGGTATAAAGCACATCTTTGCGTTCAGAAATCCATGCCACGCTTTCAACGTGCATCGGGTGAATCCCAAAAATCAGAGCGCCAAAACCAGCAATATAAAGCGAACTTTTACTCCATTTGAAAAGCATAAAGAAAACTAAAAATGTATTTAGAAGATGAAGAAATAAATTCGTTTTGAAATAAGGTTGAATGTCTAATTCTGCACTGGAATAATTATAAGCCAATGTCAACATAGTCAGTGGATGATAATTCAACATCACTTGAGTAGTTGGCTCAAAGAGTAATTTTAAACTATCTGTATTACTCGTTTTCACCAAAGGTTGATCGACGACATAGCCTAAATCATCCCAATTGGTGAACTCTTTTTCAGGAGAGAATCCTGGTAAATAAGCAATAAAAGTTAAGGCAATAATTCCTAAAATGATAAGCCACTTCGAGCGGGAAGAAGTTTCTTTTGCTTGAACCTCTCTTGTTATTACTTCGCTTACTTTTTGTTTGTCCTTTAGCTTATTTGACTTTGCTGCCATTTTTAGTCATTTGAAATAATTTCAAATAATTCGTTAAGGTTTGGCGAAATAATCACTTCGATTCGACGATTTTTTGCTTTGTCAGTTGTGCTTACAGGGAAAAACTCACCGCGACCCGCAGCCATAATTTGACTTGGATTCATTTTTGAATTTGCCAATAAAATTTCAACAACTGATGTAGCACGTAAAACAGAAAGTTCCCAATTGTTTTTAGGTGAAGTTGGACTTATTAATTTGTCAGCGTCCGTGTGACCTTCCACCACAATTTCTAAATCTTTCTCTGTTTCTAAAGCTATTCCAAGTTCGATTAAGGCAACTTTTCCTTCTGGTTCAACGAAAGTACTTCCTGATTTAAACAACAATTTTGCCTCTAAACTCACGTAAATTTTTCCGTTTTTTTGAATTACTGTTAAACCCTTATTTTCAAAACCAACAAGTGCATTTGCAACTTTGGCTTTCAATAACTGAACAATTGCATCTTTTTTGCGAATCGCTTCTTCCAATTCATTCACACGTTTTTCACGTTCTTTCAGCAATACTTCTTTTGCTTTTAATTCTTGATCTAATTTCAAAAGTGCATTCTCTTTGGATTGTAATTCTTTATTTTTCGCTTCTAGTTCTGATTGTAAAGTTGCAGTTTCTTTGGCGCTCAAATTTTTCAACTTATCAAACGATTTTTCAAGTGATTCGTGTTGTTCTAGTAGTTGACTATAATCGCGTTTTAAAAATCGCAAAGTATTTCCAATTGTCGTCGTGTCTTGTTTCAATTTAGAAACGTCTTTACTTGCAATTTCATATTTTGAGCCCAAATCCTTGGAGACAGCTTCAAATTCATCGCTACTTTTTCTGTATTTCTCTAGTTCTTCAGCGCATGTTTTTTCTCTTGCAACTAGTTCTTTATATTTTTTAGAAGGAACGCAGGCACTCACGATTACAGTTAAAACAATTGCTTGAATAGTCACGTTTAAAATTTTCATAGTTTCTGTATTTACTACAAATTTGGAAAAGTTTAAGTCATTAAAAGCAAGGGCTCTTTTTACTTTTAAACAGTGGAAATTTCATAAAAAATATGGAAAATTAGTACGAGCTGCATTCATCTCATCAGACACTATGAGTATTATCTACCACCACCAACTTTGAAACCAGATTTACTTTCTTCTTCTTGCTGTTTTTTCCAGTTATCCAGTGTTTTCTTAAGTTTAGAATCTTTTTTCTGTTTTTTCTCTTCAATAAATTCTTGTTTTGTCGCTGGACCAAATTGAATTTTTAAATCTTCTTTCGGTACATCTTTCGGCACATACACCTTCACGGAAGTATCTTTTTTAAACAAACCAAATTCAGTTTTAAGGATAGACTTTGCATCCTCTTTCGCTTGCTCGCGGTTTTCTTGTGCTTGTTCTTTTCGAGAAACATCATCCCATTCAATTATAGGATTTTCCAACGTTCCATGCATACGCATATACATTTTTATTCCAGTACCATCATCAATTACTTGTCCGAATTCACTATCTCTTTCACTTGCCATTAAATCCCTAAATCGAAAAATAAATCGATAATCAATATTATTATCAAAACTATGTGACCCAGCAACATCCATATCTAAAGCAGTTGAGCCAATATGCATTTTTGGAATCTGAACAACGCCATTTTTTATTAAAATGCTATTTTCCATAGTGTTAAATGAAATGCTATTTAATTTTTGTTCTAATAAATCAATATTCTTTTTACCCAAAACTAACTTGCCAGAGGTCGTTTTTAAACTTTGGGTAATATCCTTGAAAGAACTAACATTTTTCAACTGACCATCAAACACACGTAAATCAAGTTTAGCATCTATCGAATTCATTACAATTCCTGAACGTAAATCAAATGGTGCGAAAAAATATAATTCTGCTTCAGCACGACCAGAAATATTTTGGTCTGTTAAAACATTTTGTTCAAAATTCTCCCACTCTTTAAATAAAGGTTTGAATTTGAGATTCTTGCTTGCAACTTTCGCTGTGATAGTAAATATTTCAGGTAATTTTTCTTCAATTACCAAAGCACCACTAACAAGTGCTTCTGCATTCACCAAACTCAATTGTGGAAAATGTAAACGTCGTTCTTGAATTTGCATTTTTCCAAGAATATTGGAGAAAACATGATGTTCATAGCGCAAAGTTCCAACCGTCAATTTTATAGAGCCATTAATATCATTTGGAAGGACAAAAATTCTACTTTCTTCAATTTTTTCTTCTTTAGTAGTTGTTCCTAAATCTTCAATTTTTAGATTATTGCTTTCGATATCTATATTGGTTTGTAAAGCGCTCAAACCTTTAAGATAATCGAAAAGGTTTGAAAAAATGCCATTTACTTTTAAATCGCTACTTCCGATTTTTAGTGATGCGTTATGAATTCCAGCTTCGTTGCCACGTAGGAAAATCGACCCTTTTATATTTTCAAATGTTCGTTTATCATCTAATAATTTTAACCAAACATTTCTCATTTCTACATTTCCGTCGCATTTTTTTACATCAACTGTACCTGTCTCTGTTAGACTTTGAATAGAAAAATCAGTATCAACTGAAACGGCTCCTTTAACCTTTTCAATCACAGGAAATTTAAAAATCGCATGAGCAACGTTAAGGTCTATATTTCCACTTGCGTTACCAATAATCACGGGGTTTTCAAATTCTGTCATGCGAATAGCACCATTAAATGGTCCACCGGCTGTTTTAAAATGTAGTTTTCTTAATTCTAAAAATTCTTCTTCAACGCCGCCTTCGTTCGAGTATTGGCCTTCCAAATTAATTTCTCTAATTTTTAGGCCCTGAAATGGCTCAATCAACGAACCATTTTCCACTCCGAAATCGCAATTAATTGTAGTTGGAGCAGTTGATTCAACAGCGCCATTGATTGCTAAATCAAAATTAACCAAGCCATCACCTTGGAATTTTTTAATGTCATCAGTTGCTGCTAGTGAAAATTTATTAACCACATCCGACAATTGAATATCTTTTGATTTTATTCTAAAATTCAAACTATCAGCATCCACTTTTCCATTGATTTCAAAAGGCAATCCTGCTACATTAATAATTGCTTTTGGAAGTGAAACAGTTCCTTTTTCTGAGTCAACATCAAGTTTCAAATCGTATTTTAGTGATTTATTGGAAAGCAAGGTTACACCACCACTTTTCGCTCGAATTACCATTGCGTTTCCCTCAGCTACAACTGAAAATTTACTAGCAGAAAAGTCACCGGCCAGCGTTGAAGCGATGAATTTCGTTTTGTAAATTTGATTGGTGAGTGAATTTTGATACCCAAATCGTACATTTTCTAGCTCTATTTTCTCTAATTTCAAATCAAATGAAGTGTTTGATTTTGAGTCGCTTGGTTTAAAGATGTCGTAATTTACCTTCCCTTGTTTATTTATTTTTAGTTGTAAAGTTCCTGGTGAAATTTGAATGGCTTTTACATGATAATTCTTATTCCACAAATCGATTGGATTGAACTTTAACCGTATGCGTTCTGTGTACAATAAAGTGTCTTTTTTCGTTGAATTTTTAAATGCATCTTGAATATAAACTTGCTTAAAATCAACCGATAAGTTCGGGAAACTTCCCCAGAAAGCGAGGTCTACTTCTGCCACAGAAACGGGCACTTTTAAATGGGTATTCACCTCATTAATTACAACCCCAATTATGCGATCCTTGAACAAATATAAAGAGGCAGAAATGAGCAAAACAATGCTCAAAACAATTCCAACAATCCATTTGCTTATTTTAAAAACGGTTTTCCACATTTGCAACGAATTTAGTAGCTATCACTTTAACTTTTAAGCGAGCTTTATGGAATTATTAACGAAAGTTTGTTTGTTGGTTTCGTTTTAGTTTTTTAATGGATTTGGATTTTTAATTTTTACTGTTATCGCAAATATTGTAAAAAGAGCCAAATCTGATTTAACTAATATGAGTTTAACAACGTGGAAAGTAGGCAGAGTAAGAAAGGAAGATTTCTTACTTTTTAAATATCGAAATATCAAAAAACTGAGTTTACAAATCCAAATACTTGAACTAACTTAAACTAAAGCGAGCTATTATTTCATTTTAAATTTGTTAATTAGTAGAAGAATTGAATCTTTATCTTTGGCTTTAAATTAAAACAAATGAAAGAAAACAAAAAAATCAGCTTATTAATTTTCGGTTTTTTCATATTCCAAATCGGTTTTTCCCAAACAATTACTCGTTCTTCAATAGGTTCTTTTGGTTCAAGTGTTTCAAATGATGGAATAACAATACAACAGACTTTAGGTCAACCTTCATTAGTTACGAATGAAATTAATGAGGAAGGAACAGGTTTGCGCCAAGGATTTCAGCAACCGATTTATTTTGAAGTTGAAAGTAATGAATTGAATGCTACGTTATTCCCAAATCCAAATAATGGACAATTTTCATTTCAAGCTGAGTTAGAAGAAAGTGTTTCTTATTCTTACGAGTTATATGATCAAAACGGAAAGTTACTCGAACGAAACACTGCTTTTGGAAATACAATTGTGCCTGTTTCTATTCTAAACCCAAGCGCAGGAATGTATCACTTGAAACTAAGTTCAGGAAACAAAAAATCAGCATTTAAAGTCAATATAATCCCATAATTTAATGAAAAAACTCCTTTTATCACTTGTTGTTTTTAGTACTTGTGCACTACACGGACAGGATAAAACACAAATCAATACAGTCAATTTTTCTGTTGGAAAAAATGCTACAAAATTTCTTTATCAGTTCGGAAGTGAAACGAAGCCAACACAATTCGTAAATGGAAATGCTTATTCCTTAAATATTGGTATTAATTTATCGGAGAAACACACACTTAGACCAGAACTAAATTTGTACCAAGCTGGAGCTAAAACAACAGTTGATGATCTTCCTTTAAATTGGAAATTAACTTATTTGGGAGTTGGTTGCGGATACTTATATAACGTACTCAATAAAAACACTATTTCGCTTTCGCCCGGAGCAGTTGTTGGTGTTGATTATATGACCCGAGGAGAACAAACTATTGGTGTAAATCGCTACGATGTAATTGAAAATAATTACTTGAAAAAACTCAATGTAAGCGCAGGACTTTTATTAAATAGTCGATTTAAGGTTACCGAAACCTTATTCTTATCATTTGAATACCGCTTTAATTTTGGATTAAATCAAATTGAAATAGACAGCGAAGAGAAAACTCGAAACATTGGTAACGTTGGCTTAATCGGTCTTTCGTTCAAATTATAAAACATTCACAATCAATACATCACATGAAAAAAATAGCAATTTTATTAATACTTGTTTTTGTAAATATTTCAATTTTATTAGCACAAGCACCGCCACAAGGCATCAATTACCAAGCGGTAGTTTATAGTGATAATGGCAATAACCAACCAGGATTAAATGTTCCGGGTCAAGTTTTGAGAAACAAAAATATCCGAGTTCGCTTTACAATTATTCAGAATTTAGCAACTGGAACGGAAGTGTATAAAGAAGCACACACAGTGACCACAGATGCTTTTGGAATGTTTTCGCTGGTTATTGGTGAAGGAACACCGCAAGGAAGTTCAGTTTTCTCCAACATTAACTGGGGCGCAGGAATTCACTTTTTGAAAGTTGAGATAGACAAAAACGCTGGAACGAATTACGTCACTATGTCTAACCAACAATTATTGAGCGTTCCGTATGCACTTTACAGCGATAAATCTACTTATGCAACATCAGCAGGAAATGGAATTGCGTCTGTTTCAGACAATGGAAATGGAACATTGACTTTTACCTATACTGATGGTTCAACTTATATAACACCAATATTAACAGGTCTGCAAGGACCACAAGGAATTCAAGGTGCAACAGGAGCTCAAGGGCCAGCAGGACAAAATGGAACAAACGGAGTTAATGGAACAGATGGAATCAACGGAACAAATGGCGCAGACGGTCAGAATGGTTTAAGTGCCTATGAAATCTGGTTAGCACAAGGAAACACAGGAACAGAAAATGATTTTTTAACTGCAATTACTGGGGCAACTGGTGCACAAGGCATTCAAGGCGAGACTGGTGTTGGGTTGAATATTTTAAATACATTCACTTCATCATCAGAATTACCTACAACAGGCAACGCTGGTGATGCATATTTGATAAATGGAGATCTTTATGTTTGGAGTGCAAATACAAATTCATGGACAAACGCTGGAAATGTTCAAGGTCCTGCAGGTACGAATGGTATCAACGGAGCCAATGGCCAAAATGGATTGAGTGCCTATGAAATTTGGTTAGCACAAGGCAACACAGGAACAGAAAGTGATTTTTTAACAACAATAACAGGCGCACAAGGTGCTACAGGTCCACAAGGCCCCTCAGGTCAAAACGGAATCAATGGCGCAAACGGCCAAAATGGTTTAAGCGCTTATGAAATATGGTTATCGCAAGGAAATACAGGGACGCAACAAGATTTTATTACATCAATTACAGGGCCTCAAGGACCCGTTGGTCCAACAGGAGCGGGATTAAATATTTTGAATACTTTTTCATCTACAAGCCAATTACCCACAACAGGAAACCCAGGCGATGCTTATCTAATAAATGGAGAACTTTATGTTTGGAGCCAATCTTCCAATTCGTGGAATAATGTAGGGAATGTTCAAGGGCCAACTGGTGCTACAGGCGCTCAAGGTATTCAAGGTGTTACTGGAACAAATGGTACGAATGGAACAAATGGCGTTGACGGAAAAAATTCGTTGGCAAAAACAACTACGGAAGCAGCAGGCACAAACTGTACAACAGGTGGTGTAAAAGTTGAATACGGATTAGACGCCAATAACAACGGAACATTAGATGTTAGTGAAGTAAATGCTACATTGACAAAATATGTATGTAACGGAACCGTTGGGGCAACTGGTTCACAAGGACCAATTGGTTTAACTGGAGCTACTGGTGCAACGGGCGCTCAAGGTATTCAAGGTGTTGCGGGAACAAACGGAACGAATGGAACAAACGGCGTTGACGGTAAAAATACCTTGGCAAAAACCACCACCGAAGGAGCAGGCGCAAACTGTACAACAGGCGGTGTAAAAGTTGAATACGGTTTAGATGCCAATAATAATGGAACTTTAGATGTTAGTGAAGTAAATGCTTCTTTCACAAAATATGTGTGTAATGGAGCAGTTGGTGCTACGGGCGCTCAAGGTATTCAAGGAATCCAAGGTGTTACA
>CALPMC020000032.1 GCA_943324565.2 Chitinophaga pinensis
AAAAATTAAAAAAGAAGCGATTATCTGTTTCTTCAATTGTGAAAACATCAATATCCGAAATAGTTGATGATACTACAGTCGATTTTGAACGATATTTCTCAATTTGCTCAATTAAAATCTTCATTTCTTGGGCTTTTTCAAAAGCATATTTCTCTGAAAACTCCATCATTTTTGATTTCAATAATTGAATCAGATAATAGGTTTTTCCTTTTAATAGTAATTCAATTTCTTCTACCATTTTGTCATAGGCAGTCATTGTTTGATTTCCAACACAAGGACCAAGACACCTACCAATGTGAAACTCCAAGCAGGTTTTAAATTTTCCTTCTTCTATTTTATATTGCTGTAAATCCAAAGGACAAGTTCGCAAGGGATACATCTCTTTAATTAACCCCAATAAGGACTGCATGACTTTAACATTCGGATAAGGCCCAAAATATTTAGAACCATCATTTCGTTTTTGGCGCGTTTGAAAAACGCGAGGAAAAGGTTCTTTTTTGATGACAATCCAAGGATAAGTTTTGTCATCTTTAAGTGCAATATTGTATTTAGGTTGATAAGTTTTAATCAAATTATTTTCCAACAACAAGGCATCTAATTCTGATTCAACGACAATAAATTTTAGCTGATGAATGTGACTAACAAGAATGCGGGTTTTGTTATTTTCTTGATTTTTATTGAAATAAGAACTAACTCTTTTTTTTAGACTCTTCGCTTTGCCAACATAAATGATTTTTCCAGTTTTATCGAAATATTGGTACACACCTGGTGCATCGGGTAACAGTGAAATCTGAATCTTTAAATCGGGGTCATTTGTCGACATGGTATAAAATTAAAAACAAAAATTTAGCATTTGCACTTATAAATATATCTTTGCCTTATGTTAGATGAAATAATTAAAAACGCGCTACTTGAAGATATCGGCGAGGGTGATCATTCCACCTTAGCATGTGTCCCAAAAGAAGCAAGGGGTACAGCAAAATTATTAGTTAAAGAAGACGGAATTATTGCTGGTGTAGAAGTTGCAAAACGCATCTACGAATTGTATGATCCAAGTTTGGAAATTCAATTTTTCAAAAAAGATGGAGACACAATTCAAAAAGGCGAAATTGCATTTACTGTGCATGGATTATCACAATCTATTTTATCGACGGAAAGACTTGTATTGAATATAATGCAACGAATGAGTGGAATTGCAACTCAGACAGCGAATATTATGAAAGTCATTGAAGGTTGTTCAACGAAACTTTTGGATACACGAAAAACTACTCCAGGAATTCGTTATCTGGAGAAATTAGCTGTGAAAATTGGAGGAGGGGAGAACCATCGTTTTGCATTATATGATATGATTATGTTGAAAGATAATCATGTCGATTATGCAGGCGGAATTAAACCAGCAATTCAAAAAACGAAAGAATATTTAGTGGCAAATAATAAATGTTTGCGTATAGAAATTGAAGTTCGAAATATGAATGAACTCAAGGAAGTTCTAGAAGTTGGTGGCGTTGATAGAATAATGTTGGATAATTTTACTCCTGAACTTTTGAAAGAAGCTTTGAAATTAATCCCTGCTCAATATGAAACAGAGGCTTCTGGAGGAATTACAATCGACACAATTCGTTCTTATGCCGAAACAGGAGTTCAATATATATCGGTGGGTGCCTTAACTCATTCGGTAAAGAGTTTGGATTTAAGCTTAAAAGCTACATTTTAAAGTTGATCTATTAAATCAGAATCATTTTTCTTATTTTCCTTGTAAAATTTGGAAACAATAAACGATACTGCACTTATGAATAATCCGCTCATTAATAAAATTGTTCGGTAAGGGTAATGGAACATTTTGAAGATAATTCCAAAGAAAATAAATATTGCTCCCACCCAAAAAAGAAAGTTGAAAAGCGTATTTCCTTTATTCGAATAATTGTAGCTAATTAAATTGAAAACCATTGCGAGGGCTCCAAAAATTAAAAACGCTGTTTTAAGTAGACTTTTGTAATCGCTAATGAAAGGAGACTTTACAAATAACAAAGCCATGCAAACAAACGAAAGAGCAAAACATAAACCAGCAATTTTTTTAATTTGTGCCATTCTTTTCTTTTTGAAGATTCGATAAATCTAGTAAAAAGTCAATATCCTCCTCAATTTTATTTCCAATAACAACAACATTGGCTCCAGCATTGTGCAGTTCTTGAATTTTTTCAATGGATCGAATTCCACCGCCAACTATTAATGGTAAACCAATTGATTTAACTTGTTGAATCATTTTAATAGCAACAGTTTGATTAGCACCACTGCCGCAATCTAAATAGGTTATTTTTTTTCCTTGAAATTTCCCCGCGAGCGCAATTTTTCTTGCAATTTCAGCTTGGTCATTAGGAATAGGGGTTGTTTGTGAAACATATTCAACAGAAGTTTTTTTCCCCCCATCAATAAGTAAGTAAGAGGTTGGAATGATTTCAATATCCATATTTTCCAACTCATCTGCCGCTTGTATATGGTGACCAATTAAAAAGTCTGGATTTCTTCCTGAAATGAGTGATAAAAAAAGAAGGGCATCTGCTTTTTCATGGATCTGATGAGACGCACCTGGGAATATCACCAATGGAAATTTACAATTTGCACTAAGAATCTCAATACAAGCAACAAAATCTTTTCTTGTTACTGTGCTTCCCCCAATAAAAATAAAATCAGGTTGAGCAATTTTTAGCTTTTTAAGAAAAGAAAGATTATCATACTTTACAAATTTTTCTGGGTCTACTAAAACAGCTATTGCATTAGTTGAATTTTGAAGAAGAGATAAAATTTGATTCATATTAGCATTGATGGTTCAAAGTTATAACTTATAATTAAGTTTTCTTTTCGTACTGTTTTTAATTTAACTAATCTCCAACCATCTAGATCAAACATTTTACAATTATAGCCATCATCTGTTTTTCCTTCAATTAAAAGCTCTTTTCTAAAATCAACACCATTTCTATTACATAACTTAAATAATGCTTCTTTTAAAGTCCAAGCAATTGTTAAGTTTTCAATTGAAGAGTCAAATAATTTTAATTCTTCTTCATTTAAAAATCGATTTTTAATTTTAGTAATACGTACATTAATTTCTTCAATATCTAAACCAACATCGAATGGTGCTTTTAGAATCCCAATGAAATTTCGTGAATGACTAATAGAAATATATTCTTTTGAATTTACCAAAAAAGGCTTGCCATTTGCATTATAGTCTATTTCAAGTTTACCAATTGTTTTATTTCTCAATTCCCTAATCTGAATGAATTCTTGCTTTCTATTTTCATTAGTTATTTTTTTCAAGTATAACTCCTCGTTATCTGTTAGATAAGTAGAATTAATAATCATTTTTGGCTCAATAAAAAGAGATAAAAAATTATTTTCCTCTAGATTTATGTAATCTTTTATTTCTTGCATCTAATAATCAGCTAATTATTTTTTTAAATCAAATGTTACAGACAAAGATGTTAAAATAAATTCAATTTAATTTTTTTTAACATTAAGCATTGCAACTTGATTTTTTCTATATTTACAAGCTTAAAATTGCAAAAACTATAACATTTTATACGCATAATTATGGTGGGTAAGATTAAAATATTGTTAATAAGTGTATTGATGTCAAGCACTTATCTCTTTTCTCAATCAGGTTTGGGAACGGTAAAAGGAACAGTTAAAGACGAAACGAATGGTCAAGTTTTACCATTGAGTAAAGTTTTACTAATTCAAAATGGAAACATTAAAGGGGGTGCGAATACTGATTTTGATGGAAAATTCCAGATAAATGGTGTACAGCCTGGAGCTTATGATGTAGAAGTCCGAAATGCTGATGGTTATCAATCATCTGTAATAACAGGTGTTAATGTTTCACCAGATAAAATAACCTTTTTGGATGATTTAACATTGTCAAAACCTAAAAACATCCAAGAATTGGAGGAAATAAAGATTGTTGCCTACCGTATTCCTTTGATTGATAAAGATGGCGGTGCTTCAGGTGCTACTGTAACAAGAGAAGATATTTCAAGACTTCCTGTTCGTTCTGCAGCAGGTGTTGCAGCAACAGTAGGTGGTGTAAATACGGACGAAGGTTCAGGTGAAATTTCGGTACGTGGATCTCGTTCAGATGGCACCTATTATTACATTGATGGAATTAAAGTTCGTGGTTCAGCAAGTTTACCTAAATCTGCTTTGGAAGAAGTTTCTGTAATTACAGGTGGTGTACCTGCAAATTATGGAGACGTAACTGGAGGTATTATTTCCATTACAACAAGAGGTCCATCTGCAACTTACTTTGGTAGTATTGAAGCAGTATCATCTGGAATTTATTTTAAAGGTGCTGATCCAGATGGTTACGATGGAAAAGTTTTTGGATTAGATAAATATGGTTACAATCTATTTGAAGGTATGTTGTCAGGACCATTATTAATGCAAAAAGATTCAACAGGTAAAAAAACGAAACCTAAATTAGGATTTTTAATTTCAGCGAACTTTACAGACCAATTAGATGATCGTCCATTAGCAGATGGTGGATATAGAATTAAGAAAGATGTTCGCGATGAATTAATTGCTAATCCATTGAGACCAACATCTACAGGATTTGGTACTTTTCACAATTCTTTATTTTTAAGACAATCAGATTTTGAGAAAGTTGCTTGGAGAATGAATTCTAGAAGTACAGATTTTTCAGCTCAAGTTAAAATTGATGTTAATACGGGACCATCAGTGAACTTACAATTTGGTGGTTCAATGAATTATCGTTCTGGAAATAACTATAGTTATGCAGGCTCGTTGTTAAATTTTCAAAATTTTGGAATTTCTAAAGGATTAGATTACCGTGTTTTTGGTCGTTTGACTCAACGTTTTAACAACGAAAAAGAAGGTAGTAGTTCAAAAATTAAATCTGCACTATACAATATCATGGTAGATTATTCAAAATCTACAAACGACGTTTTTGATCCAAAACACCAATACAATATCTTTAACTATGGTCATGTGGGAACTTTTACAACTTCTCGCCGACCATCTTATGAGTTCGATCCATCAACTCAAACATATGTACACAATGGTTTCAGAGATTTAGAAGTAGCATTTACGCCATCTGAAACAAATGCAGCTTTAGCGGCAATTACAACTCAATATTTTGATATTTATCAAGATTCACCAGTTGGACGTTATGAAAACCTATTTCAAATCCAACAAGGTAATGCTTTAAGAAATGGTGATTCACCAGCTTCTGTTTATGGTATTTGGAGTAATATAGGAACGCCTTATAATTTCTTTGGTAAAACTGAAAATGATCAATTTCGTGTAACAGGTGCTGGTTCAGTTGTTTTAGGTGATCACAGTATTTCATTAGGTTTTGAGTATGAACAACGTGTTGATAGAGGTTGGACTTCTGGTACTACAACTAGCGGAGGAACAAATGGACCGATAGGAATTTGGACAATTGCAAGACAATTAGCAAATTTCCACATTACAGAGCTTGATTTAAATAGCGGAGTAATTTCTGACTCAGGATCCTTTAAAACGATTACATATGACCGCTTGAATACTAGTTATGCTAATACATCAGGAACAGGAGAATATGGTGGTCAATTAAATAATGATAATCAATCATTTTTTGATTTTAATTTAAGAAATAAATTAGGTTTAGATGCTTCAGGAAGTGATTTCGTGGATATTGACAATTACGATCCATCACTATTTCAATTTGACATGTTCTCACCAGATGAGTTATTGAATGGGGGTAACTCTTTTGTTTCTTATTGGGGATTTGACCACACAGGTAAAAAAGTAAAAGGAGTAACTGATATTAATAAATATTTCAATGAATTTGATGAAAACGGAAACTATAAAAGATTTGTAGGAGCGTTCCAACCAATTTATATGGCTGGATATGTAATGGACAAATTCGCATTCAATGATATCGTATTTAATGTTGGTGTTCGTGTAGATGTATTTGATGCAAATCAACCAGTATTGAAAGACCCTTATTTATTCTTTAATGCAAGAACTGCAAAAGAAGCTAGAGCATTGAAAGAATCAGATCCAAATCAGTACGCTTGGGTTGAAATTCCAGAAAGTGTAGCCGATGATTATATTGTTTATGTTAACGATGTAAATAATCCATCCGCGATTAACGGATTTAGAGCTGGTCAAAGTTGGTATAACTCTGTAGGTACACCTATCGAAGATCCAAAAGTGGTTAGGGGTGCTGCAGGTATCGCACCTTGGTTATTAGACCCTTCACTAGAAACACCAAATGCATCTGCTTTTGAAGACTACAAAGCACAAATAAATGTTATGCCTCGTGTTGCTTTCTCTTTCCCTATTTCTGATGAAGCATCATTCTTTGCTCATTACGATATCTTAACTAAACGACCTACTTCAGGATTTAGATTTGATCCGTTTGATTATCAATATATTCAATCAAGAAGTGCAATTATCGACAACTCAAATTTAAAACCTGAGACTACTGTTGATTATGAATTAGGTTTCCAACAAGTTTTATCTCGCACCTCCTCAGTAAAGATTTCTGCGTTTTATAGAGAACAAAGAAATAACGTACAGTTGATTAATGTATTTGAAGCATATCCAGCAACATACAGAACATACGGTAATCGTGACTTTGGTACAGTTAAAGGAATGACAATTGCTTACGATTTAAGACAAACTGGAAACATAAGAATGACAGCAAATTACACACTTCAATTCGCAGACGGAACTGGTTCCGATGCGACATCAGCACAATCATTGGTGAATGCAGGTTTACCTAACTTGAGAAATATTTTCCCTTATTCTTATGATCAAAGACATGCATTTGCATTTACGTTTGATTACAGATATGGTGAAGGTGAGGACTATAATGGACCAATGATTGGAAAAACTAAATTATTAGAGAATGTTGGATTAAATTTATTCTCAAATGTTTACTCAGGTTCTCCTTATTCATCTCAAACATTTATTACTGATGAAGGAATTGGAAACTTAAATGCAGGTTTAAACGGTACTTTAAATGGTTCAAGATTGCCGTGGTCATATAGATTGGATTTACAATTAGATAAAACTATCAATTTAGAATTCAAGAAAAAAGACGACAAAAAGAAAATAGCATTCTTGAATATTTATGTTAGAGCTACTAACTTGTTTAATCAATTCAATGTTTTGAATGTTTACAGAGCAACAGGAAACTGGGATGATGATGGTTTCTTACAAGCTGCATCAACTCAATCTTCTATTCAGAATCAAATAGATGAACAATCTTTCAGAGACTATTACTCAATGAAAATTCAAAATCCATTTAATATTAGTTCTCCACGAACAGTAAGATTAGGTATTAAATTAGATTTCTAATAAAAAAAGAAAAACATAGCAATATGAAAAGTCAAATAATAACGTTAGTCCTTGGTATAGGTTTTTTCTGTTCAAATGCTTTTGGATATTATGGTCCGAATGATAAATCTGGGAAAGAAAAACCAAAACCAAAAGGTGCAAATTGTAGCCCTGCAACAGCAAAGTTAATAATGGAGTTCAATGATGTCAAAGCATTAATTGAACAGGGCGGTAGTATGTTTCAAAACAGAGCCGCAAGTGTTGCAGCATACGAAGTTCCGAAAGGAAGTAATCGCTTTGCAATTTTTGCTGGTGCATTGTGGATGGGTGGTACAGATATTAATGGGCAATTGAAACTCGCAGCATTAAGATATCGACAAGGAAATGATTTCTGGCCTGGTCCATTAACTGTAACTCCAGGAACAGGAACATTTAACCCAGGAAGCCCGGTTGGGGACGGTGCAACGAGAGATTTTGGTGAAGCAAATATTGATCCAGATCAATGTATAGCTTATGATAAATTTTATACAATTAGAAAAGCAGAAGTAATTCGATTTAATATATGGTGGGAATGTAATTCTGGAGTTACAACAGATGGTTGTGATGATATCGTGCAGCCATCAAATGATGAATTAAACAGAATTTATGGATGGCCAGCTCATGGTGATGTTTCTCGTGGTCAAGATTATTTCCTAGCACCTTTTTATGATAGAGATGGTGATGGAAACTATAACCCTGACAACGGCGATCATCCTTGGTATGATGATATCTTAGATAGAGATGATATTGAATGTGGTGTTGATAGAAGAGTCTCTTTATATGGTGATGAAACACACTGGTGGGTATTTAATGACAAGGGAAACATTCATACTGAAACGAGTGGTGATCCCATAGGAATGGAAATTAGGGCGCAGGCATTTACTTTTGCTACAAATGACGAAGTTAATAGAATGACCTTTTATAATTATGAATTAATTAATAGAGGAACTCAAACTTTGTATAACACTTATTTTGCTCAGTTTTTGGATGCGGATGTTGGAAATTATGCTGATGATTACACGGGATGTGATGTATCTAGAGGTTTGGGTTACATGTTTAATGGTGATTTGAATGACGAAAGTGATGGTGGTCGTTTAGGTTATGGAGAGAATCCTCCAGCAATTGGTGTTGACTTCTTTGAAGGACCCTATCAGGATGCAGACGGAATCGATAATCCAGGACCATATTTTGATGAAGCTACCCAAACGGATATTGTACCTACAGTAATTGACGCAATTGCCAATAACGGGATTATATACAAAGGAATTGGTATAGGTTATTCTGATGGTATAATTGATAATGAACGTTTTGGTATGCGTCGTTTTACATACTTTACCTCAACTTCAGCTTATCCATACAATGACCCAGGTCCAGCTGCTGAATATTATAATTTTATGGAAGGTCAATGGGCGAACGGTTCTGAGATGTTTTATGGAGGTTTAGGTTATCAAGGTTCGACTGGTGCTACAGAAGTTCTATCAGATTACATGTTTCCTGGAACTTCTGATCCATTACATTGGTCAACGGGTGGTATTGACATGTCTGCTGCATTTCCAAATGGTTGGGACGAATCTACAAACAACAATCCTGTAGGAGACAGACGTTTTGTTCAATCTGCGGGTCCATTTACATTACGTCCAGGGGCTATTAATAACATTACTGTAGGTATAGTTTATGGTAGAAGTACAGATGGAGATTTATTTGCTTCTGTAAATGCAATGAAAAGAGCAGATACGAAAGCCCAAGCTTTGTTTGATGCATGTTTTAAAATTCTTTCTCCGCCAGATGCTCCAAAATTGACAATTCAAGAGTTAGAAAATGAGTTAATTTTATTACTAGAAAATCCATCTTCATCAAATAATTATCAAGAAAAGTATTTACAAGAAGACGAAATCAATATTCCAGATCCAACTGTAGATCGTTTTTATAAATTCGAAGGATACCAAATTTATCAATTGAAAAGTGCGGATGTTTCTGTAGCAGATATTTCTGATGTTACAAAAGCCAGATTAGTAGCTCAATCAGATATTAAAAACGGTATAAGTCGTGTAATTAATTTTGAATTTGATGAAGCTTTAGGTTTCTCCGTTCCTGTGGAAAAAGTAGATGGAGCAAATGAAGGAATTAATCATTCATACAGAGTTACAGAGGATGCATTTGCTTTAGGAACAAGAACATTAGTAAATCACAAAACATATTATTATGTTGCTGTAGCATATGCTTACAATAACTTTAAGAAATATGATCCAAATGATGCCTTGTTTTTAGACGGTCAAAAAATACCATATATATCTTCTCGTTTAAATTTTGATGGAACTGCTATTAGTGCTGTTTCCGCAGTACCTCATAACCCTATGCCAGAATCTGGTGGAACAAGTCAATTGATTGAGTTTGGTTCTTCGCCTTTAATTACTCGAATTGATGGATATGGTAATGGAAATAGAGCTTTAGAATTTACAGCTTCAACTTTAAGTTCTGTTCTCTCGGATGGTTTTGTCGCAAATCCAACTTACGATTACGGAAAGGGTCCAATTAATATCAAAGTTGTAGACCCATTGAATTTAGCAAATGGATACTTTGAGTGTAAGTTTAGAAATTATTCTTCGGGTAATTCTGGTAATGCTGCTGATACAGCTAGTTGGGTTGTTTTGAGATATGATCAAAAAGGCGGAAATGTTTTAGATTCAGTTAAATCAGAAAGAACCATAAAGAATGATAACGAACAAATTATACCACAATGGGGTATCTCAGTTCAAATTTATCAGAACTCTTATTTCTTTCCATCTGGTACAGGAAATCTTGCAGCAAAATCTACTGATATGATAGAATCATCAATTGAGTTTGCCGATTCATCAAAAAGATGGTTAACTGGTGTATCTGATAATGATGCTTATTTCCCAACAAATTGGATTCGTTCTGGGGATTATACTCCAGTAACCTCTGAAACAGCTTCTGGCTATGAGTGTCTACCAGACGGCCCAACCTACTTAAATCCTTGTAACTACAAAGATGAAGCTGGTTTCGATCCTGATCAAGATTATGAATCATTATTAAATGGTACAATGGCTCCACACAAGTTGGTTGGCTATCAAGCAGATTATATGCCTTTAGCTTACTATAAATCACCAAGTGGTCCAGGTTCTGGGAAAACGAATGCTTCAATAAGTTTCTTGCCAAGTGTAAATATTGTTATGACAAGTGATAGGAATTTATGGACACGTTGTCCAGTAATTGAATTAGGTAGAAATACCAATTTGAATGTTGGAAATGCTGAGCCAGGTGGAATGAGAAAAAGTCAAAGCGTTGACAAAAATGGTAACCCTGATGGTTCAGGTACTGGTATGGGTTGGTTCCCAGGCTATGCAGTTGACTTAGAATCAGGTGCTCGGTTATACATGGCTTTTGGTGAAAATTCTTTCTTGGGCGGTGAAAATGGTGCTGATATGATATGGAATCCAACAGATCGATTAGTAAGTAATGTTGGTACTCCATTGATGGGAGGTATGCACCCAGTTTATATCTTTAGCTATAATCAAGCTACAATCAACGGTTATGTTTCTGGTTTTGATTTTCCTGCATACATTCCTAGTCAAGCGGAATCAAATACTACAAATTTCTTGTTCCAAAAATGGACACAAGTAGAGACGAATGATTCTCAAGCGAAAAGAGAATTATATGGAAGCCTATCATGGATTTCTTATCCAATTGCTAGTGAAGGTTATGATGTTGATCCAATTAATGGATTACCAACAGATGTTACTGTTAAATTGAGAATCAATAAGGAATATAAAAACTTTACTGGTTCTGGAGAAAATGGTGGAAAACCAATGTATTCATGGAGCATGGATGAAATAGCAACAGTTGTTGGTTCCAAAGATCAATTAAAGGAAGCTTTAAATATGATTAATGTTGTTCCAAATCCTTATTATGCTTTTTCAGAATATGAGAGAACAAGAATTGAAACAAAAGTGAAAATTACAAACTTACCAGAAAAATGTACTGTTAAAATTTATACCACGAATGGTAAATTGGTAAGAACATTCTTGAAAGATAGTCCAGTAACTTCCTTAGATTGGGATTTGACAAATTCAAAAGCAATTCCAATTGCTAGTGGCATTTATCTAATTCATGTTGAAGTTCCAGAAGTAGGAGAAAAAGTTCTTAAGTTCTTCGGCGGAATGAGACAGGTTGATTTACAAGGTATTTAATATAATTGATTAGACATTATGAAAAGTTTAGTTCAAAAAATAACAATAGGTCTTTCTTTAGTTTCAACATTATATGTTGCAGCAGGAAATGAAGATAGAGTTGGTTCTGCTGGTGCATCACATTTATTGGTAAATCCATGGGCAAGAAGTAGTGCATTAGCAGATGCTACAATTGCAAATTCAAATGGATTAGAGGCAACTTTTACCAATATTGCTGGTCTTGCATTTACTGATAAAACCCAAATTAAGTTTAATTATTCAAATTGGATGGGTAATGCTGGGATTCAATTAAATGGCGCTGGTATTGCTCAACGAATTTCAGAATCTGATGTAATTGCAATAAGTATTCAATCAATGAATTTTGGTGATATTCCAATTACAACAGTAGCTAATCCAGAAGGAAATATAGGATTCTTTTCACCAAGAGCTAATGTTTTTAATTTAGGATATGCACGTGAGTTTTCTTCCAGCATATATGGTGGAATTAACTTTAAAGTTATTTCTGAAAATATATCTAATATGAAAGCTTCAGGTGTAGCTATTGATGCAGGTATTCGTTATGTTACTGGAGAAAATGACCAAATTAAATTTGGTATAGCACTAAAGAATGTTGGACCTGTAATGAAATATAAAGGTGATGGTTTAGCACAACAAGTATCTTATGTTTCAACTGGATATATTGCTTCATTAGAGCAAAGATCAGCTAGTTTTGAAATGCCTTCTTTACTTTCAATTGGTGGATCATATGATTTCATTTTTAATGAAGTAAGTAAATTGAATCTTGCACTTGGCTTTACTGCTAATTCATTCATGAATGACCAATATAGAATTGGTTTTGATTATGGTATGGTTACTCCTAAGTTGGCTTTTAACGTTAGAGCAGGGTATGTTTATGAAAAGAACATTTTGAATGCTGAAAATCGTTCAAATGCTTTATTGGGTCCAACAGCTGGATTTTCAATTGATGCTCTTGCAGGAAAAAATAAAAGTGCAATAGGTCTAGAGTATTGCGCTCGTTTTGCAGGCATTTTTGGAACAATTCACACAATCGGAGCAACAATTAGTTTAAAATAATTTTATTACATTTGTACAAGTCAAGAGAGCTCAAATTGGGCTCTCTTGTTTTTGTTTAATAAAATCGTTTATATGTCACAAATAAATTATTATACTGCAGAAGGACTGCAAAAATTGAAAGATGAATTGTATCATTTGAAAACGGTGCAACGTCCTTCGATTTCTGAACAAATAGCAGAGGCAAGAGATAAAGGTGATTTGTCTGAGAATGCAGAATATGATGCAGCTAAAGAAGCTCAAGGGATTTTAGAAATGAAAATCTCTAAAATGGAAGCTATTGTCGCAAATGCAAGATTGATTGATGAAACACACATGGATAATTCTAAAGTTTATATTTTATCTAAAGTGAAAATTAAAAATCAATTAAATGGAATGGAAGTTGAATATACGCTTGTTGCGGAAAATGAGGCTGATATTAAACTTAAAAAGATTTCAGTTGATTCCCCAATTGGTAGAGGTTTACTAGGCAAAAAAGTGAATGAAATTGCTGAAGTTCAGACACCCAATGGAATTATAAATTTTGAAATTCTAGATATTAATAGATAATGTCAACCATTTTTCAAAAGATAATTGACCACGAAATTCCCGCCTATATTATAGAAGAGGATGAATTTCATATAGCTTTTTTAGATATAAATCCTTTAAAGGAAGGACATACTTTAGTTCTCCCTAAAAAAGAAGTCGATTACATTTTCGAAATTGAAAACGAAGACTTAGAAGCGTTAATAGTTTTTGCAAAGAAAGTTGCTATAAAAATAAAAAGAAGAATATCCTGCACGAAGATTGGAATGACAGTTATTGGTTTAGAAGTTCCACACGCGCACATTCATTTGATTCCACTGAATTCAATTGCTGACATGAATTTTAGTAATCAAAAATTGAAAATATCAAGCGAAAGAATGTTGGAAATTCAAAGTATTATCAATTCTTAAAATGGTGTAATTGTTGATTATCGAATAAAAACAAAACCCATGTTGAAACCAATTATTTTTATTCTATTTTCATTTTTCCTAATATTTAGTTCGTTTGCATCTTCTTCAGATTCAATGAATATTTTATTTATTGGTAATTCATATACACACATGAATGTTATGCCGAAGATATTCGAGAAGCTCTGTAAAGATAAGGACAAGCCAGTCTATGTTCAAATGAACACTAGGGCAGGTGCTACTTTTTCAGTACATACTACTCGAGATGACATGTTTGAAGCAATTAGAAGTCGAAAATGGGATTATGTTATACTCCAAGGTTACTCTCGAGAGTTTGCCTGCAATTATGATAAGATTGATAAGGAAACGCTCCCCTATTTGAATGCAATTGTTGATTCAGTTAAATTAAATAGTCCATGTGCGAATGTTTTATTTTATTTAACTTGGGGTTATAAAAATGGTTACCAGGAAATACCTGAGATTGATACTTATGATAAAATGGCAACTAATATCATAAATGGTTATACGTATGTAAGTACATGTTATGATTTCCCTATTGTTCCAGTAGGCATAGTGTGGAAAAACATTAGAGCAAAGTATCCAGAAATCAATCTGTATGATGCAGATGATCAACACCCTAATAAAAATGGTTCTTATCTTTCTGCATGTACTTTTTACGCTTCAATTTTCAAAGAGTCACCAGAGGGCGCAATAACTTCAACAATCGAAGGGAAAACAGCATCTATTATACAAAAAGAAGTAGGAAACTATGTTCTATCAAACCTTGAGAGTTTAGGTTTGAATAGAAATTATTTTAATATTCATTCAGAAAGGACTAATAACGGCAAATATAAATTGATGCTAAATGCGAACTATTCTCACTTAGCAAGCTATAAGTGGGAGTTAGGAAATGGTGTTATTAAATCTAATAAAAATGTTGTATATTATTACAGGTCACCTGGAAAGTATAAAATTAAATTAACTGTAAATGATTTGTGTGGTCAACGAATTTACACCCGAACAGTAAAATTTGAAGCGCCCCCGAAACCAATTGTCAAAAAGAAATCAAAGCCTTCAAAAAAGGGAAATGTGAAAAGAAAAAATTAATTCTTTTTTCTCCAAAAAAACATTTTCTTCTGAACTGAATTATAAACTTCTTCCAAAGGTTCTATATATTTGACCATAATGGTGAAAGAGAGCATTGCAATTACTGAAACACCAATCGATTCGTAAGGACTCAAATTAAGATTAATTACATCTGGTTTTAATCCTATTCCAAAAATTCCACCGTAAAGAATGATTACGTGAATTACATAAATTGGAAGTGTATTTTGTCCAAGTTTTAAAAATAAAGGAGCTTTAACTTTGAAATTCCCATCAATTAGCATTAGTATACCAAGAAGTCCAATAACTTGTCCAAATCGCATGAAGGCTGTACTATTTAACTCATAAACTCCTTTCTGGCAGAGACCAATCATTTCTGTAAATGAATCGACTTGAACAAGAATAGATTGTATAAAAACATTTAAAAAAATAGCAATCAAAATAAAGGTAATTCCAAACCAATTTTTTTTGGTTAGGTGTTCATATTTTCGAATAATTCTTCCAGTCATTCCTCCCAATAAAACATACCCAGCATAGCGCATAAAACTAAAATCGGAGTATTTTCCATAGAACAGATTTTGAATAAATGAAGGAAATCCATTTGGCCAATAATTTGCTTTTAATGCGGTACCTGCGATACGTAATTCATCAGCTTGAATATATGCCTTCATTTGAGAGTAACCAATGAATATCAATAAAGCTGCAATTAAATAATACCAAAGTATATCACCTTTCTTAGCAAACAAATGAATACCGTAAATCAACAATAAAAATGCAATCCCAAAAGCAATTGATTGTAAAACGTGAAAAGCAGCAAACCAGTCTAAATGTAAAGGGGTTCCGTAATAGATGGATTTGATGATGCTCCACAAGCTTAATTGAATAATATATCCCCAAAAAAGCAACATAGAAACACGATTAAAACCTTTTTTTACGCGAGAATTTTGAAAAAATGGTTCAACAGAATTTGTTCCAGTAAGAAGATAAACAAAAACTAATCCTGTTACTGTGAAAAAAAGGGGAGAAGTTAAACCATGTAGATTATGCCAAATATTATATAAAATATAATCTTCATTACGGTATTGATTTGCTAACGCTGCCCCTGTAAAATGACCTTCAAGCATTAAAAGAATGGCAAAGCTTCTTGCCATATCAATAAACTGTAGTCTTGGCTTTTTTACTTTTTCAGTGGTTTTGAGTTCAAGTAAGGTTTCTGACACTATTGGTATTGTTTTATTTAACTTCTGATGTAATAAAGAATTCAATACTATCCTGGAATCCTTTCACTTTCACATTGAATTTGTTTTTAGAAAGTCCTGACATAGTTTGTGTATCTACTACAAAAGTAACAATTGCACTTGATTTAGGGCCAACAGTAATTGAATTGAATGTAGCTTTAACGGCAGTATCAATATTATCCAATTCTAACTCGATTACTTCAGAACTTATATTATCAACTTTGAATGATCCTTTTATTTTGTCTCCTTTTTTTACTTCCCCTGCTGTAAAAATCGGATTCAAACTTTCAATTGGAAATGGAACTTCACCTTTATCAAAACTTACATTTTCAATTTGAATTTTTCGTTCAATTCCTGCTTCTTTTGAATAAACTGAACTACTTTGATTCTTTATATCATCACTTGTAGATTGATTAGCTGTGTATTCGCCAAAAGGAACTATGGCAAAAATTAATTTACCTCCATTCTGGGCTTTTCCTTGAATGTATTGTTTAAATTCCCCATTATTCTTTTCAATGAAATAGTTAGTCAAAGATGAAATTCTTCTTTTAGTCAAGTTTACGTTGTATGCCGTTTTTGCAACAGGGCTGGCAAATCCTTTAATTGTTAGTGTAACAACGGAACCGCTTTTCAATTCTTTCAAAATCATATCAGAAAAAGAAATTAAATCAGTTGCTCCTTTATCTACATTTTTTTGAAAGAATTCGTCTAAATCATTTTGTTTTTTTGAAGCTTCGACATCTGTTAATCCTTTTGCAACCTCTGTTTTGTAAAGCGAATATTTCTCTTGATACAATTTGTAAGTGTTAATATAATTTTGTTTTGTAGAAGTTGCTAGCGAAGATGCATCAGGCTCATCATTTCTGAAATAAAGTGTCACAGGAAGTTTTTCTTTAATTCGCTTTTGAAATTCTGTTTCTATTTTCGTTTCTGTTTTTATCTCTGTTTTCGTTTCCTTTTTTACTTCTACAATTTCAGGAGCTTTTTTAGGTGGAAAAATCGCAAATATATCACTACAGCAAGTTGGATTTTTAGAGTAATAACTTCCTATTCGGTTCGACGAAACATAAACCGTATCGTTGTGTTTGAAATAATATTGGTCATTAGCAGGACTATTTATTGGTAAACCTGCATTTGTTGGAGCAGCGAATTTATTTCCATTTATTTTAGAGTAAAAAACATCTTGTCCCCCGAAGCCATAATGCCAAGATGAGGAAAAGTAAAGTCTATTCTCTAGAGTATCTAACCATGGACTTAATTCATTGTCAATAGAATTTATAGCACTTACATTTGTTATTGTTCTAAAACGATTTTCTCCTTCAGGAAAAGCATACCAAATATCCAAACCACCTTTTGTTCCCTCTCTATCTGAAGCAAAAAATAGTACTTCTTCGCCGTTTAATTTGGTAATTAAGGGCATCGTATTATTTGTTCCAATTACATTTATTTCTTTTTTCAATGAATCAATTTTTGACCATTTTCCATTTGAGTAATTTGCAACCATTATTCTACAACGATAATTATATCCCTCATCTTCACAAGCACTGAAATAAAATTTCTTCCCATCTAATGAAAAAGATCCATTCCCTGTGTTTAGCTTTTGAATTATTAAATCTTGAATTTGTTGATTTTCCTCAAATTTTTCATTTTTTATGGTTGAAGAATACAACTTGGTTTTATAATTTTTTGAATAAACTTCTTGATTATTGTCTTTTGTTGAATCCGATCTTAAGGAAGAAAATATTAGTTTATTATCTCGAATCGCATGCCCAAATTCTGCGTCATAAGAATTGACTGTCATAGGCAATCTTTTCATAGGTTGAACAGTCTCGGAATAATTTTTTAGTGCCCAAGCGCAAGCATCTACTTCTTGAATAGATTTAAGATAGAGGTAATCGTCTTCCCCTCCACTGTAGCGTTTCTTTGCCTGTTTCATCGTTTCAAAAGCTTGCTTGTAATTACCATTATGCTTTTGCATTAAACCCAAATAAAGTAGACTAGCTGGATAAACTAAATCGTTATCTTTTGCATAAGCAAGGGCATAATATTTTTCTGCTTGAAAGTAATCTTTATAAGCTCTGTGAGTTTCTGCATATTTCCAAATAAGTTCTAGCGAGTTTGAATCTTGAGCGAGAGCTTGTTTATAATATTCAAGTGCGTAGTAGTAATCTCCTTTTTTATATTGTTCGTCAGCAAATGAAACGATTTGTTTGAGTTTCACTTGAGAAAAAGATTGGAAAGTGAATAGCACAAATAGAAAAACTAAATGTAATCTGGACATACACGGTGAATGATTTTTTTTGGTTTAAATGTACGGATGATATACCTAACTGCGATTTCTAAACCTCCTCTTGCGTTGCTAGCTGGAACTAATTTTGAAAAATTAATGTCATAGCTAACACCCACGAAAAGATCTTTGTAATCATATCCAAAAGTAAGATAAGCAGCATCTCGATTTCTATACCAGATTCCACCGTACAGTGCTTGGTAAATTTTTGTGTTTGATGATACGTAATATTTCGCTGAACCCCCGATTAATAATTCCCTGTATTTACCTTGATTATTGAATTGTAAACTTGGAACAGCATCCCATTTGCGATTGATTTTAAATGTTCCCTTAGCAAAAATGGTAAAGCGAATATCTCGTTGAATTTTTTCAGTATAAAATCCTTGGTTAGGTCTATTCAAATTGTAAATTCCAAAACCTGAAAGCACCTTAAAACGTTCGTTTTTTCTCCATTCATATAAAGATCCAAGTCCTATTGAAATGTTTGTTTTGCGGTCACTTTGATAAGTTTCATTTGTTGCAGCTGCTGGATTAAATATATAACCATTGTACTGACTATCGAAATATAATGCATCCCAATTAATTTGTCGGTGATTCATTCCAAAATTAATACCTGGACGAATAGTATGAACAGAGTCTTTGGTGAGTTTAAACAAACGTGAAAAATTCCCTTGAACTTCAACAGTTCTAAATTTACCATCACCAGCTTGATCGTGCGAAATCAAAAGACCAACACCATAATCTTTAAATTTGGCATCTGCCGACATTGAAAAAGTACTAAACGGAACTGTGACGCTTCTCCATTGGTCGCGATAGTTAGCAATAAATCGATAATCACCATCGAAATGTCCAGCTTGACCAGGGTTTTGAAATAATTGGTTATCGTTAAATTGTGACCAATGCACGTCTTGACCAAAGCTTATTTGGAAGAAGGATAAAACGAGAATGGAGAGAAATATTCGTTTCGTCATTTCGGAGATTAGTCAACTAAGGTACAAAAAAAAATGAAAAATCCCATTGTTATGGATTTGTTAAGGATAAAGGAATTATTTTTCCTTTCATGTATTTGTGAGCGTTTATTGTAAAGTCAGAAATGTACTCGCTAACTTCCTTTGGATTCAAAGGTGCTTGATAACCCGGAAATGCTTCTTCTAACATTTCTGTTTGAACTGAACCTAAACAAAGACAATTCATTGCAATTGAAGAGTTTTTATATTCCTCAGCGAATAATTCTGTGAAACTACACAATGCTGCTTTAGAGGTTGAGTAAGCACTTAATCCAGCAAATTTCATTGACCCTTGAAATCCACCCATTGAGCTAATATTGACTATATGAGAAATGCTCGGATTTAAAAATGGAATGATTGCTTGTACAGTTTCAAATACGCCAAACAAATTGATTTGATAAGATTTTTGTAGTTCTTGACTAGTAATTTCTTCAAATGGTTTATTTACCAAAAATCCAGCGTTGTTAATCAAAGAATCAACTTTTCCAATCGTTGAAAATATTTTTTTAGCTTGAATTTTTACATTGTTTTCTAAATCAAATTCAAAGCATTTCACGGAAGATAATACTCCAAAATCCGCTTGCATTTTTTCTAGATTTCTAGACAACGCAATAACTTCAAATTCCTCTCTTTTGGCAAAATTTTCTACCAATGCTTTGCCTATTCCTCGACTTGCACCAACTATAACTACTCTCTTAGTCGTCATAACTCAAAGAAACAGTTGAACTTTGTGGAATCGCTTGACAAGTTAAAACGTAACCATTTGCAACCTCTTCATCTGTTAAAGAATAATTTAGTTTCATCGCAACTTCACCATCTAGAACTTTTGCCTTGCAAGAAGAACAAACTCCGCCACGACAAGAATAAGGTACATCTAAACCAGACCTTTCAACCTGTTCAAGAATTGTTCCGCCAGGCACTTGCATGTCAAAAGATGTAACTTCGTGGTCAAGCATTACTTTAATGTGACTTTTCCCTTTAAAGTTCATTTCTTTTTTAGCAATGGGAACTGCAGTTGGTGTTGTAAATAACTCAAACTTAATTTTTGAATCTTGAACTCCGAAAAATTTCAACACTTCTTTGGTGGCATGAATCATTTCTTCTGGACCACAAATGAAAAAACAATCTGCTTTTAATAATTCAAGATTTTGTTTGATTTCCGAAGTGAAATTTTCTTTGTCAATGCGACCTTTTTTGTAACCCTCTTTCGTTTCTTGACTCAAGTAAAAAGTTGATGTCACATTGCTTAATGACTTTAATTCTTGAACAAAAATAGATTTGTCAACAGTTTGATTTCCGTAAAACAAAGTTAATTTTCCATCAGCTTCTAAGCTTTTGGCAATCGATAGAATAGGAGTAATTCCGCTTCCAGCAGCGATTGCAACAACATTTTTTTGTCCTTCACTTAAATGAAATCCACCTTCTGGTTTAGAAACATGAATAATGTCACCCGTTTTTGCTTCAATATTAAACCAATTTGAGACCAAACCATTGTCAATAGCTTTAACAGCAATCGAAAGTGGTTCGTTTTTTCCGCTACAAATCGAGTAGGAGCGACGTTGTTTTTTTCCATTTAAGAGAACTTCCACATTCAAATATTGTCCTGCAATAAAATCAAAAGTTGTTTTTAACTCACTTGGTATATCAAAAGTTACCTTAACAGATTCTTTTGTAAGTCGCGTAATTTGAATTTTTACTTCATGAAAGCCTTTACTCTCTTTCTGTTTTAATCCATTCTTTTTAAATAAATCGAATATTCCCATGTTTTCTTAATCGTCAAATGAAACTAATAATTTTTCGCTTGTTGGATGAGCTTGACACGTTAGTATGTAGCCGCTTTCAACTTCGTCAGGCATTAAAGCGTAATTTACATCCATAATTGCAGTACCTTCTAATATTTTTGCTTTGCAGGTACAACAAACCCCACCTTTACAAGCGAAGGGTAAATCAGCACCCGCGTCTTGTGCAGCATCTAAAATAGTTTTCCCATTAGAATCTAACTCAAAATCAATAACGTCCCCATCCAAAACTATCTGAACTTTGGAATCAAACGAAGGTGCTTGATTAGCAATTTCTACTGCTGTTTTTTCTTTTTTAACGTTGGTAGCGAATAATTCAAAATGAATATTTTTCGAATCGACACCATTTTCAATTAATGATTCACGAACATTTAAAATCATTTCTTCTGGGCCACAAATGAAAACCTCATCAATCGTTTGATTTTTCAAGAAAGCTTGGTGTAATTCAGAGCATTTTTCTTTATTGATGCGTCCTTTTTGAATTTTATTCCCTGGACTTTCTCTAGAAAAAACATGAATAATTCTTATTCTATTTAAATATTTGTTTTTCAATGCTTCAAGTTCCTCACGGAAGATCACACCATAAAATCCTTTATTTCCATAGAATAAAGTTACATCACCTTGTTCTTCCTCTAAAATAGTTTTAGCAATTGAAAAAATAGGAGTAATTCCACTTCCTGCAGCATACAATACATATGATTTTTTACTGTTTTTTGTCGTACTCAACTTAAAATTTCCTGTAGGAGTCATTACCTCAAGTGTATTTCCAACTTTCAAAGATTTATTTGCATAAGTTGAAAACACACCATTTTCTATTTGTTTTACTGCCACACGCCATTCATTTTCAAATGGAGAAGAACAAAGCGAATAAGATCTTCTGACATCCTGGTTATCAATTGAAGTTTTCAGTGTTAAATATTGCCCGGATTCATATTTATAGTCAGCAATCAATTCTTTTGGTACATCAAATGCAATAGAAACAGCATCTTTTGTTTCCTTTCTGATGTCCTTAATTGTAAGCGTGTGAAATTTAGGGGTCATTACTCGAATTTTAATGCGCCAAAGATAAACATTTGAATCAATTAGATGTTTTGATAGGTGGGTTAACTTTTATGATTTACATCATATTTTCAGCCTCTGATAATTAATTATATTTGTCAAATAATCATTGCTTATGAAAGTTTTAGAAACAACTGATCTTGAACAAAAATTTCAAGATAAAATTGATCGAGAGGTTAAAATTGAACCAAATGATTGGATGCCTGATGCTTATAGAAAAACATTAATTAGACAGATGTCACAACATGCACATTCTGAAATTGTTGGGATGTTACCAGAAGCCAACTGGATCACGCGCGCTCCGAATTTAAGAAGAAAAGCTGTTTTATTGGCAAAGGTTCAAGATGAAGCTGGTCATGGCTTATATCTATATAGTGCAACTGAAACTTTGGGTGCTGACAGAGAAGCAACCATTGATGATCTACATTCAGGAAAGGCTAAATATTCTTCGATTTTCAATTATCCTGCACTTTCTTGGGCTGATATTGGTGCAATTGGCTGGCTTGTTGACGGTGCTGCAATTATGAATCAAGTTGCTTTGTGTCGTTGTTCTTACGGTCCTTACGCACGTGCAATGGTTAAAATCTGTAAGGAAGAATCCTTTCACCAACGCCAAGGTTATGAATCTTTGACAAAGTTAGCACAAGGAACCCCTGAACAAAAAGAATTGGCTCAAGATGCCTTAAATCGTTTTTGGTGGCCATCTTTAATGATGTTTGGTCCAAATGATGACGAATCTCCAAATTCTGCACAATCAATGAAATGGAAAATTAAACGTTTGTCAAACGATGATTTGCGTCAGAATTTTATCGATGCTACTGTTCCACAAGCTGAATTGATTGGTTTAAAAGTTCCAGATGAAAATTTGAAATGGAATGAGGAAACTGGTCATTACGATTTTACACCAATAAATTGGGATGAATTTTGGCAAGTAGTAAACGGAAATGGACCTTGTAACAAACAACGCGTTGATGCAAGAAGAAAAGCAAAAGAAGAAGGAATGTGGGTGAGAGAAGCAGCTTTGGCATTTGCAGAAAAAAGAAAGAAAAAACAAACAGCATAATCACATCAAAATCATCAATCATGTCAACAAAAGAATGGCCTCTTTGGGAGGTTTTTATCAGAAGTAAACAAGGTTTAAATCACAAACATGTTGGAAGTTTAAGGGCAGCAGATTCAACGATGGCTTTGGATAATGCAAGAGATGTTTACACGCGTCGTTCGGAAGGGATTAGTATTTGGGTTGTGGAATCAAATTATGTTCATGCAAATGATCCAGCTGATGCAGATGCTTATTTCGAACCTTCTGACACAAAAATTTTCCGTCATCCTACTTTTTACGAAGTACATGAAGGAATCAAACACATGTAATTTATGAAAAACGAAGCTTTATTTCGCTATTTACTTCGGTTAGGAGACGATAGTTTAATTCTTGGCCAACGTTTAGCTGAGTGGTGTGGTCACGGTCCAATCCTTGAAGAAGATATCGCAATGACAAACATCTCTTTAGACTTAATAGGTCAAGCAATGAGTTTGTTAGATTATGCGGGTGTAATCGAAGGAAAGGATAGAAATTGTGATAAACTTGGATTGTTGCGCTATGAGAAAGAATACGTAAATGTACTTTTAGTGGAGCAACCAAATGGTGATTTCGGAGACACAATAATGCGTCAATTCTTGTTCGATGCTTTCCGTAAACCTTTATACGAAAGACTAGTAAATTCTTCTGATAAACAATTGGCAGCAATTGCAGATAAATCTTTAAAAGAAACACGATATCACTTGAAACATTCTTCAGAATGGGTAATTCGTTTAGGTGATGGAACAGAGGAGTCACACGAAAGAGTTCAAAATTCATTGGATACCTTATGGAGATACGCAGACGAATTGTTTTACACAGACGAAGTTGAGGCAAAATTGACTGTTGAGGGAATTTTACCAGATTTATCAGGAATCAAGGCTGAATGGGAATCGACTGTGAAGTATGTTTTCTCTGAAGCGACGCTTGAAATTCCTGTAAATAATTGGAAATTTGAAGGAGGTCGTAAAGGTCGTCATTCTGAGCATTTTGGTCATTTGTTGTCAGAGTTACAGTATATGCAACGAGCATATCCAAACATGGAATGGTAAGCAAAGAGCAAATATATAATTGGCTTGAAGAAGTTAGTGACCCGGAGATTCCGGTGCTATCAGTAATAGATTTGGGCGTTGTTCGCGACGCCCAAATTATTGATGGAGATTGGTTAATAACAATTACTCCAACTTATAGCGGTTGTCCAGCTATGAAAACAATGGAAGAAGATATTCTTTCAAAATTAAAAGATAAGGGAATTGATTCTGCAAAAGTAGAAATGGTTTTAGCTCCAGCTTGGAGTACAGATTGGCTTTCAGAAAATGGAAGAGTCAAATTGCACGAATATGGTATAGCACCACCAGAACATGAAGTTGATAAAAGTGTGCTATTTGCGGAACCAACAGTTGTTCCGTGTCCAAAATGTCATTCCAGAAATACAAGAATGGTCAGTCAATTTGGAAGTACAGCATGTAAAGCATTGTATCAATGCAATGACTGTCAAGAACCTTTCGATTATTTTAAGTGCTTGAAATAGGGTTTGTTTATTCTTGAATTTCATTTTTAAAACGGTCTAGTTTTTCAATGTTTGTTCAAGTATTTCTCTTATTGGTTACTTTTTTTAATGGCTGAATAAAGTATTTCAAATAAAAACGCAATAATTTTTTTCTTAGACTAAATAAGGCTTTGACCTCTTTTACTAAATAATTATAAATATATTTTAGTACTATGTATTGCATATTACAATTTAAAACATATATCTTTGTCTAAAATTAGTACTATGAGTTTAGAGAACACACAGGCACAAATGCGAAAAGGAATTTTGGAATATTGCATTCTAAGTATTCTTGCAAGAGGGGAAGCCTACCCGTCCGAGATTCTCGAAGCATTGAAAAATGAGAAACTATTGGTCGTAGAGGGAACTTTATATCCATTGTTAACGAGACTAAAAAATGAAGAACTGCTTTCCTATCGATGGGAAGAATCCAATTCGGGACCACCACGAAAATATTATCACATAACAGCATCTGGAAATGCCTTCTTAAACGAATTAGACAAAACCTGGACAGAACTAAAAGAAGCTGTCGAATCATTAACCAAAAAATAAGAAATCATGTATAAAACAATATCCATTCACTTACAAGGAACGCCATTTCAAATCGAAGAAGGTGCTTACGAAATTTTAAGAAATTACTTAGACAGACTAAAAAAAGTACTTCACAATCAAAAAGGATCAGAAGAAATAGTTCAAGATGTTGAGCTAAGAATGGCAGAGCTTTTCACTAAGCAATTGTTACCTTCTAAAAAAGTGATTGAACAACCAATGGTAGAAGAGGTGCTGGCAATTCTTGGAAATCCAGAAATTTTCGGAGAGGATGAACCAACAACAGCGAAAGAAACTTACACTACATCAGAAGCAAGAGTTGACAAGCGACTTTTCCGCGATGAAGAAAATGCAATTTTAGGTGGTGTGATAGCTGGGTTTGCAAATTATATGAATTGGGACGTTACAGTAATACGTGCTATATATATTTTACTTATTATTTTCGGAGGTTTCGGTTTTCCTCTCTATATCGTTCTTTGGATAATAACACCAAAAGCAAAAACGAGTTTTGAAAAATTACAAATGAAAGGGAAGCCTGTAAATTTGGAATCGATGAAATCTGAAATCGAAAACGCTGCAGATCGTATTCAAAAGAAATCAAAAGCATGGACAAATAAAATAAGAGAGGAAAATGGATTACAAAATGGTCTTAAAAAATTAGTCCGTGTGATTTCAGTATTTTTTGGTTTAGTTGCTCTATTGTCAGGCACCGCTTTTTTCATCGCAGCAATCGTCTTTTTATTTGGTGACCCAGACTTCATACCTGCACAAATAAATGGTGAATTTATGTCTTTGGGTGACTTTGGGACTTTAATTCTAGAATCACCAACAGATTCAGACTATTTAATCTGGGGAATTATCTTTACAGCTTCCTCTGTTATTGGATTGCTTTGGCTGACAGGAATTCGAGCAATATTCGCATTTAAATCTTCTATCATCCGCTACTCTTCGTTTAGTTTAATTTTCATGATGGTGGTTGGAATTATTCTACTTTCTTTAACTGGTGCAAAAACGGGTAGAGCCTTCGCAATAAACGGGGAAATAGAAAAAGATTTATTTACAGTAGATACAACTGTCTTGAACTTAAAATTTGACCATACTACAGGAGTTGATAAACAAGGGTATAAAACCATTAGTAGAGGAGATAGAGGTGTGATTAAAGTTGCCAACAAGCGCATTTATTTACACGGAATTGAAATTGAATACAGAAAATCAACAGATTCTATTTTTCATATTAAACAATACTTCACTGCAAACGGACGTGATCACCAAACGGCAATTTTGAAAGCAAAAAACATTGATTTTAAAGCGAATTTAATTGGCAAAACAGTTCAAGCGAATACATTTTACACCTTTCCTGTCCAAGACAAATTGAGAGATCAAAAAGTAAAATTAATCGTTGAAGTTCCACAAAATGGGCAAGTAAAAGTAAACGGAAAAATTGTGTATCCATTCCTTGAAGACGAATTGGAGACAAAAGTGGAAGAAAATTCACACGCATACATACAAGGCGATGGTGAATATGATAGTTGGTGAGATTCGAAAATATTTGTGGAATTAACTATTTTCTAACTAATAGTTGTTTCTTAACTAAACTTTCATGTATCCAAATCACAGGTAATAACATGCTGAAATTATAAAATAAATCTTCAATTGGAATCGTCACAATTCTCCATCCAATAATATGTGCTTCATTGTACCAAACGATTGGAGTAGGGGTGAACATTCCTGTCAGAATTCCATTGACAATTAAAAATGGAAGGATTGAAATTAAATAAGTCAAAACGAATCGTGGAAACCAACTTGTTTTTTTGAAGAAGAAAACAATACTTAAAAGTAGAGAAGTTGTACAATAAGTGACTGTGTAATAATTACCCCAGTTGAGAATGATTAAAAGTAAACTAATCAATCCAAACAAGGGAAGAAAGTTGTTGGATAATTTTTCTATTTGAAGGTTAGGAAAATAAGCCTTTTGAACTTCGTGAATGAACAAACAATTGTAAGGAACAATGATGAAAAACAGCACTTCTTCAAGGGGTAAATTACCAAGATAAATTCCTAAAACATATTCTGGATTAAAGCCCCAAACTTTCCATTGGGTAAATAGCTCATCGCCAGCAATAAAAACGCTTGCAATAATAATAATTCCTAAAAAAATAGATTTCCAGTAAGTGTAGAAATGGACTTTTTTATCAAAACTTAGCACTAATGGCCCAACAAATGCCGACAAAATAACCCATAAATACAAACTCATTTTGCTGTGGTTTTGCGCTGATACGTTCGTTTTGCCTCTTTGTAAAATTTCGGTGGAACTATCAACATTCCAAAGCATTCTCCGTGTTCTTTTCCTTGATTCTTGTGATGAATTTTATGAGCTTTACGAATCGCATAAAAATAAGGGTGATCAACATCTCTCAACCATTTGAATCGTCTGTGAATATAGACATCGTGTATTAAAAAATAGGCAACTCCATAAGCTGCAATTCCATAACCTATCCACACTGCAATATAATTGTTATTCATCATCCCAAGCATAATACATAGCCAAGACGGAATGGCATAAATTAGAAAAAACACATCGTTTCGTTCAAAAAAACCCGGCTCTTCTTGATGGTGATCGCTGTGAAAATACCACATTGTACCGTGCATTACAAATTTATGAGTTGCCCAAGCCATAAATTCCATTCCGAAAAAAGTTAAAATCAAAACAATAGGACCCCACCAATACATATTAGAAAATATTTAAAATGATAAAAAATAACGTCATTATTACAAACAAGGAATCGTTCACTTTGTTTGATTCATTTAGTTTGAAGAAATGATAAATTAGTTGTAAAAACAAACCTACTAAAAACCAACAAACATAATTGTAAACCGGAATAAAACCATCATCCCAATTCCAAAAATCGCTTGAAATCGCAACTGGTTCCATAAATATATCTAAGATTACCATTATTATTGCTGCGAAAAAAGGAGTTAGATAACTGTGTCTGAAAAAATGCTTTGCTAAAGTTGCTGAACTTATTACAATCAAAGCCCAATTGCAGCCAATAACAAACGGAATTCCATCGAATTTACTTCCTAAATTCTGACCGTATTGATAATTTCCAAATAAATAACCAGTATGGACACCTATCCATTCTACTGCCATTCCAATAAGAAAAGTGAAAGCAATGAAAATGTACCATGATCTAACCTTCCGTTTTCTGGCAACGATAAGAATTAAAAAAGAAATGTATAGGTTTATAGCTGACAATGCCAAGAACATATTTCTATATTGTGGCGTCAATATTCCGAATACACCGATAGTGTAGAGAATAACCAAGATAGAAATAAGAATTTTACTTTTCAATGACATTGCGTTTTAAACGTTGGTAGTTATTGATTTGTTCGTGAATTCAAAACATTTTCTACTGTTTCACTTAACGTTTTA